>QHTP01000296.1 GCA_003220855.1 Gemmatimonadota bacterium | reverse complement strand
GATGTTCTCCTTGAGCACGAAATCGTAGCGCACGAAGTCCTGGAAGATCACGCCGATGTTGCGCCGCAGGCTGGCAAGGTCGTAGTCGCGCAGATCCACCCCGTCGAGCAGCACGCGCCCCTCGTCCGGATCGTACAGACGCGCCAGCAGCTTCACGAGCGTCGTCTTGCCCGCGCCGTTTTCCCCCACGAGGGCGATGCGCTCTTCCGGCGCGAACGAGAACGTGAGGTGACGCACCGCCCAGCGGTCCGAGCCCGGATACCGGAAGCCCACGTCCTGGAACTCGAAACCCCGCCGGATCGGCACCGGCACCGGCCGCGCGCCGGGTTTGGACGTCACCCGCGGCCGCACGTCGAAGAACGTGAACAGGTCGGAGAGATACAGGCTCTGCTCGAACACCTGCGACAGCGAGAGCAGGATGCGCTGGATCAGATCGCGGCTCTGCCGGAACGAGCCGGCGAGGAACGTCAACGAGCCGATCGTGAACCGGCCCAGGACGGTGAGATAGATCGTCACCGCGTACGCCCCGTAATAGCCCAGCGTACCGATCGTGACGAACACAGTGGACACGACGTTGCGCCGGATCGCGAGCCGCTTGTTGGCGTCGTAGAACTCGTCGGACAGACTGGCGTAGCGGCCGACCAGGAACGGCGACAGGTTGAACAGCTTGACCTCTTTCGCCATTTCGTCGGAGGCGCCGGCATAGCGCAGATAGTCGAGCAGCCGGCGCTCCGGCGTCCACGAGAACAGCAGCGAATACCCCAGGGCCGCGTAGTGCGTTTCTCCCAGGAACGACGGCACCACCGCCACTGCGAGCAGCAGCAGTAGCCACGGCAGCTGCACGAGCAGCACGGCGGCGAGGGACGCCAGCGTCACGAGGTCCTGGGCCGTCGAGAGCAGCAGAGCGACCAGGCCGATCCGGCCCACCGTCTGGCGGCGCGCCCGCTCCAGGTGGTCGTAGGTCTCCGCGTCCTCGTATTGCGCGATGTCGAGCGTGGCCGCGTGCTCCATCAGCCGCACGCTGATCCGGTTCGAGAACAGGTCGCCGAGCAGGCTCTCGAGCAGCGAGGAGAGGCGGGCCAGCCCCTCCCCCGCCACTGCGATCCCCAGCTCGAGGCCGACGAGGCTCCCGAGATGCCACCAATCCACCACCGTGCCCGCCGTCCGCGTTCCCATCGCGGCGATGACGCCGTCGATGATCAGTTTCCCGATCCACAGCACGGCCAGCGGCACGAACGAGCGCACCGTGCGCAGGGCGAGGATGGCGATGGTGTAGCCGCGATGTGTCTCGTAGACGAGCTTCAGCAGGGGCGGAACGTACTTCAGGGCCTCCAGCCGCTCGGACCAGCTCGGTGGCTTGCCGTCCGAGCCCGCGCGCGAGCTCCTGGAGCGCAGCAGGATACCGTGCGGGGTGAAACGGGGCGGGGGTGGGGGCGCCGTCACAGCCTTAACTTCTCCACGGGGCGGTGCGTCAATATAACCGCATGAAAACCCGGGTCCTTCTGCTCATCGCGATCGTTGCGGGGTGGCCAACGGTGGTAGGGGCGCAGCATGCTGCGCCCCTCACCCCGCAGGACTCCGCGCTGCACGTGCTCAATCGCCTCGCTTACGGGCCCCGCCCCGGCGAGATCGAACGGGTCGCCCGAGCCGGTGTGCTGCGCTGGATCGCCGCTCAGCTCGCGCCCGATCAGATCGACGATCAGATCGTGGCCCGACGCGAGCGCGAGTTCGACGTCCTGAAGTCCGATCGGGGCGACCTCGCCAGACTGTACGCGGAGGTGCAGCGTGCGCGGCAGGAGCGCAAGCGCATGGATGACACCGCCGCCGACAAGCCCGACGACAGCCCCATCGCCCTGAAGGGCCGCCGCTTCGCCGCACAGTTCCAGCAGCTGGCTGTCGTGCGCGCCGCCCTCTCCGAGCGCCAGCTGTACGAGGTGATGGTCGATTTCTGGACCAATCACTTCAACGTCTACTTCGCCAAGGGCGCCGACCGCTTTCTCACACCCGACTACATCGAGCACACCATCCGTCGGCACGCGATGGGCGCGTTCGAGGATCTCCTGATCGCGACCGCGCAGAGCCCAGCGATGCTCTTCTACCTCGATAACTGGGAGAGTGTCGCGCCTGGAGCGACGCCGCCGCAGGCGATGCGGCTCCAGGCCCGCCCGTTGTTCGGCCGCCGACCTCCCTTGTTCCCCCCGCCGCGCGATCGGGTCCCGACGGACTCCATGCGCCAGCGCGCGCCGAGGGGGATCAACGAGAACTACGCCCGTGAGCTGCTCGAGCTCCATACGCTCGGCGTGGACGGCGGCTACGACCAGCACGACGTGATCGAGGTCGCCCGCATTTTCACCGGTTGGAGCATCAAGCGCCCGCAGCAGGGCGGCGATTTCGAGTTCCACGATTGGGCGCACGACACCGGGGACAAGCAGGTGCTCGGGGTCGAGTTCGCGCGTGGGCACGGCATGGACGAAGGCATCCGGCTGCTCAAGCTGCTCGCCAATCACCCGGCCACCATGCATCACGTCAGCCGCAAGCTGTGCCAGCGGTTCGTGAACGACGATCCGCCGGACGGCTGCGTGGACGACGCCGTCGCCGCGTGGCAGCGCACGCATGGCGACATCCGCGAGGTGTTGCGCGCCATCTTTCAGGGCCCTGATTTCTGGGCGGCGACGAACGTCCGTACCAAGGTCAAGACGCCGCTCGAATTCGTCGTGAGCGCGATGCGGGCCGTCGCCGCCGAGCCCGACACGAGCCCCCGCCTGGCGCAGGTGGTGGCACGCCTCGGCGAGCCGCTCTACCTCCATGTGGCCCCCGATGGCTATCCTGAAAGAGAAGACGCGTGGGTGAACAGCGGGGCATTGCTCGATCGTATGAACGCCGCGATGGCGCTGGCGGCGGGCAAGGTGCAGGGCGTGACGGTCGCGCTGGACTCCATCGGCTCCGCGGCCGATACCGAGGCCTTGATCGGTGCCATCGACGACAGGATTCTTGGCGGGACGATGTCCCAGAATACCAAGCAGGTCCTTACGCGCCAGCTGTCGGGCATCAGCGATCCCATGCAAGCGCGCGCCCTGGCAGTCGGCCTCGCGCTAGGCGGACCGGAGTTCCAAAGACAATGACGATCTCGAGACGCGTATTCGT
>QHTP01000036.1 GCA_003220855.1 Gemmatimonadota bacterium | reverse complement strand
GGTACGAGCCGCACGCGCTGTCGGACGACACGCTGCTTGCCGACTTCCAGGTCGATCTGGTACTGCGCCGACCCGGAGAGGGGTAGCCACACCTCGCCGGCCAGCCCGCCCCCGGCCTCGGGCAACAGCCCCGCCGTCCCGACCAGCGTGCCTCGCCGATCGGTCACCCGCGCCCGGGCCGCGGGCGCGTCGAGCCCGGTGACCGCGACGCGCACGAGGTTGCTGCGACCGTCGGGCTGGCGGTACAGGACAGTCGGAATGGCCCGGAGCATGGGCGTCGGGTTGCCCGCCCCGCGCCTCGGGGCCCGGGAGGCCCCTCGGGGCCACTCGAGCGCCGTGGCGAGGGTTCCGAGCCACGCGACAAAGCTCC
>QHTP01000035.1 GCA_003220855.1 Gemmatimonadota bacterium | reverse complement strand
CGTCTCGCAATGGTCCTCGCCGTGGTGGCGATGGGCGCGTGTCAGAAGGCCGAGCAGAAGCCCGCCGCGGCCGCCGCAGACACGTCCCACAACATGATGCAGATGAGCAGCGACACGTCGAAAATGCAGATGCCGATGGCCGACACGTCCAAGCACATGATGATGGCCGACACGGCGAAGAAGATGGCGGCCCCCGCTGCCAAGCCCGCAGCGAAGCCGGCCGCGAAGAAGAAGCCGTAAGCGGCTCCGCTCCGATCAGTGACGATGCCCGGGACTAGCGCCCGGGCTTTTCGTTTGCGACGAACCAGGCCACGGTGCGCGCGATCGCGGCCGGAGCGGATGTGGCGGGACGCCAGCCCAGGTCGGCGCGGACCGCCGAGTCGCTGTACGGATTGTCGCCGCTCAGGAACGACACGGCCGCGCCGGCGAGCCGGCGGGCGGTGAGGAGTGCGGCCACGGTTGCCGCGAGCGCCGCGGGGATCGGCAGCGGCCGGTAGGGGCGGCCCAGCGCCGCCGCGAAGGCGGCGAAAAACTCACGTTGCGACAGCGCGGGGGGCCCGTCGCTCGTCACGTTGTAGGCGCGGAATCCGCGATTCCCTGCGGCCAGCGCCGCGAGCACGGCCGCGGCCACGTTGCCCGCGTACACGCACGCCAGGCGGTTCGTGCCGGCCCCGATCCGCGGCACCACCGGCAGCCGGAGGACCCGGATCACACGCGGCGTGAACATCCGGTCCCGCTCTCCGTAGATCACCGTCGGGCGCAACGCCACGGCGTCGACCTCCCGCCGCTCTGCCGCGTCGGATACGACGGCTTCCGCCATACGCTTGGTGCGACCGTAGAAGTCGTGATCGGGGATGGGCTGGAACGGATAGTCTTCGCCGCGGCGCTCACGCGTGATGGGATAGGCCGCGGTGCCGCCGTACACGGCGACGGACGAGATGTGGACCAATCGCGCGCCGGCGGCTCGCGCGGCGGCGACAGCGAGCCGGGTGGCGTCGACGTTCGCCGCCACGTACTGATCCCACGACGCCCGCCGCTGGACGATCGCGGCGGCGTGCACGATGGCGCGCGCACCGCGCGCCGCGGCCTCCCACGCTGCGGCATCGGTCACGTCTCCCGCGACCGGCTCGGCGCCGAGGCGCACGACCGCGTCCCGGCTGGCGGGCCGCACCAGCGCACGCACCTGCTCACCCCCGCGCACCAGCGCCTCGACCACGTGGCTGCCCACGAGGCCGCTGGCGCCGGTGACGAGCACGGTCATGCCGGCGCGGAGACGGGGAAGGCGAAGGGGAGGTCGACGACGCGAGCGTCGCGGCCCGCCGCACGCACCATCGCGCCCGGCGCGACCTCGCGGCGGATGACCGCCAACCCGATCCAGCGTCCCGCGCCCGACACGCCCGCCTCCGGCACGAAGGCCAGGCTCGTCACCCGGCCCACGTCGTGGTCGAGATGCACGACGGCGGTCCACCCCTGGGCCGGAGCCGCCGGGGGTTCCGGATCGAACAAGAGGCCCCGCAGCTGGCGATTCGCGTGCCCGCGAAAATGCAGCCGCGCCACCGTCTCCTGCCCGGTGTAGCAGCCTTTCGTGTAAGAGACGCCCCCGATTTCATCGAAGCGGACTTCCTGCGGGATCGTTTTCTCGTCCACTTCGGCGCCGAGGCGCGGCCATCCCGCCAGGATGCGCGCCAGCTCGAGCATGGCAGGGTCGGCCTCGACCGCTCCCGCAGCCGCGAGCCGACCGGCGAGCAGCTCGCCTTGCTCCACGGGCACCGTGAGCTGGAGGGCGAAGGGCGCCGGATCGGTGGCGCGGGCCGTGAGGATGTCGCCCGCGTTCTGGAGGACGCGTCCGGGCGCAGGCGGCACCTCGAGGCCGGCCGCCACGGCGGCCGCGAACGCGCGCGGGCCCGCCAGCCGGTAGATGGCCATTTCCGCCACGTGATCGTGCAGTCGGGCCAGGCGGGGAGGTACGGAGCGTGTGAAGATCGCCACGGCGCGATCGCGCCCGTCGCCCGGCACCGTGAAGCCGACCGTGGCGCCTAGTCGCGCCGCCCAGGCATCCACGACGATCATCCCCTTCGGGGTGAGGAGCGCGCCGTACACGAACGCGCCGTCCCCCGCCTGCTCCAGGTCGTTGGTCAGGAGCCCCTGAGCGCACGTCACGGCTCCGGGCCCCGTGAGCGTGAGCAGCGCGGCGTCGGCGCGCGACAGCACGGTGCCGGTGTAGAGCGCCGTGACGAGCGCGGGCGAGACGCTGCCGGGCTCGAGGCGGGCGACGGGGGGCGGAGTGGGGGCGGCCGGTCCCGTCATGCGTCCCCCAGCGTGGCCAGCTCCGCCGGATCATGTCCGGCGAACGAGGACCACACCAGATCGGCGGCGGCGAGCGCAGCGGCGGAATGGCTGGTCGTGAGCATCACGCAGCGCATCCCGGCGGCGCGCGCGGCGCGCAGGCCGGCGAGCGAGTCTTCGATCACCACGCAGCGGCGCCGCTCGAGCGGCCGGTCCCGGGCGAGGGCCGTACGGGCGGCCAGATAACCGGCCGGGTCGGGCTTGCAGCGGGGAACGTCCTCGCCGGCGACGATCACCTCGAAACAGTCGGCCAGCCCCGCGGCGGCGAGCGCCGGCTCGATTTCACGCCGCTGGGCTCCCGACACGAGCCCGATGCGAAACCGGCCGCTCGCCGCACGCACGAACGCGGCCGCCCCCGGCACCAGCGCGGGGGCCGTCCCGGTCAGCCGTGCGTAGGCCTGGGATTTCCGGGCGACGAGCGTTTCCAACATGACGGAGTCGAGCGGCTTGCCGGCGCGGCGGAACGCGTGCAGGAACGAGGTGCGGTCGTCGCACCCCAGATAATCGGCGTAGTACTGGTCGCGGCTGAGCGCGATCCCCGCCTCGGCGAGCAGCTCGGCGAACGTCGCCCGGTGCTGCTCTTCATCGTCAGTGATCACGCCGTTGTAGTCGAACAGCAGTGCTTCCGTCATCGTCCTTCAAGCATAATACCCCGCGGCGGCGTACGACTCGTCGAGCAGCTCCACGGGATGACGCGCGACCGCGCGAATGCCGGCGGCCGCGAGCCCGGCGCCGAGCTGCATCAGGCACCCGGGATTGCCGGTCGCGACCACCTGCGGCCTGGCCTCGGCGAGCGTCTCGAGCTTGGGCGCCAGCACCGCGCGAGACATCGCGGGCTCGAGCAGCGTGAACAGCCCCGCGCTGCCACAGCATTGCGCGGCGTCCGGCGTCTTGACGAGCCGCAGCACCGGAATGGCCCCCAGCACCCGCTCGGGAGGCTCGGCGATGCGCTGCGCGTGCAGCAAGTGGCAGGGGGGATCGTAGGCGACGGTGGCGTCGATCGGCGCGCCCGGCCGCGGCCCCCGCGCGGCGAGCAGCTCGGTGACGTCTCTGACGCGGGCGGCGAACGGGGCGCCGTCCCCGTCGAGCAGGTGGCCGTACTCCTTGAGCATCGCGCCGCAACCGGCGCTGTTCACGACGATCGGCTCGTCCCCGTCCCCGAAGACGGCGATGTTGAGCCGGGCGAGGCGGCGCGCGTCCGGCTCGAGCCCGGCGTGCTCGTGCAGCGCGCCGCAGCACACCTGCTCCGGCACTTCACGCACCGAGTACCCGTTCACCTCGAGCGTGCGGATGGTGGCGTCGTGCACGTGGGAGAAGAGGCCGTCCATGACGCATCCGCGGAACAGACTGACGGGGGTCAATGCGGAATGCGGAGTGCGGAATGCGGAATTGACGGGCGAGCCTCGATTCCGCATTGCGGATTTTGCATTCCGCACTGGCTTTGTCGCCGCGAGCATCCCCATCGCGAACCGGAACCGCCCCCAACCCGCGAGCCAGCGGGGGATGCCCGTCGTTCGCAGCGCCCGCGCCAGGGCGTACACCACCCGCGACACGCCTGCGCCCGTCATCGCCCCGAGGGCGAGGCGCGCGAGCGGCGGTACGCCCCGGCGAGCCGTGATCAGCGCCCGGGCTGTCGCGAGCCCACGGCCGTAGCCCACGCCCGAGGGACAGACGGGCTCGCAGCCCCGGCACCCGAGGCAACGATCGAGATGCAGCGCGAGGGTGGGGTCGTCCGGGGCGAGCTCGCCCGCCTCGAGCGCGCGCATCAGCTCGATGCGACCGCGCGGGCTGTCGGCTTCGTCGCCCGTCGCGAGAAAGGTGGGGCACGCCTGGAGGCAAAAACCGCAATGCACGCAGGGGTCCAGCGCGGCGAACCCCCCGCGATCCGTCATTCAGCTGCTTCGGCCGCTACGACAAACGCTTCCCCGGGATCGAAGGTCCGCCGCAGCCCGGCGACGAGGGGGCCCACCCCCTCGCGGTAGGCACCGAAATGGCCGACGGCGGAGCGCACGGGCCAGGGAGCGCGCTCCAGGGTGAGCGGCACTTCCAGACCGGCGAGCGTGCGGCGCACGCGCTTGAGCCGATCGATCGTGGCGTCGCCCCCCCACCGGATCGCCCCGATGGCGGGGCTCGCGGAGATCCACTCGTCCCCTACCTGGTGCTGCAGCAGGTCGAGCAGCTCGTCGCTCGAGTCGGGGAGGCCGCCGATGCGGAATGCCACGGGCCGGGTGGCGAAGCTCTCGGCGGCGCGCATCCACAGGCTATGGCCCTCGTCGGCCCGGAGTGCCGCAAACCGTCCCCCCGTGGCGGCGCGCAGCCCGGCTTCCTCCGCGGCCACGAGGGCCGCCGAGCCCGCGAACCGGACAGCGAGCAACCAGCGTTCGCGCCGTGCCAGCGCGGGCGACATGAGTTCGTGCGCCGCAGGCTGGATGCCGGCCGCGGCGATGTCTTCGGCCACCTGCGTCAGGTCCTCGCGCGACCCCTCGAGCGCGAGCGTCTGGTCGGCGCGGGGCAGGGCGCGCAGCCGCAGATGGACCAGCACGATCACCCCGAACGCCCCGAACGCGCCCGCCTCGAGGCGGGTGAGATCGTACCCCGCGACGTTCTTCACCACGCGGCCACCGCTGTGCACCAGCCGGCCGTCCCCCGTGACGAACGTGACGCCGAGCAGATGGTCGCGCACGGGTCCGAATCCCTGTCGCAGGGGACCGGCCGTCGCCGTCGCGACGATGGACCCGACGGTGCGGCCCGCGAGGCCCGGGGGGTCGAGCGCGAGCCAGGTGCCCCGGTCGGCGAGCTGTTGGCGCAGCAGGTCGCACCCGATCCCCGCCTCGGCCGTCGCGGAGAGGTCCTGGGGCTCGATGGCGGGGATCTTGTCGAGCCGGCGGGTCGTGAGGGCCAGGTCGGCCGGCGCGTCGGCGGGGAGCCAGCTGCCGGCGCCCTCGATGCGTACCCGCCACCCCTCTTCGCGGGCGGTGCCGAGCAGCAGCGCCACGGCGTCGGGGGAGGCGGGTGCGACGCGCGGCACGCCGTCCGGAGTCGCCGCGACCTCCACGGCTTCGTCGCCCAGCAGGGCGCGGACGCGATCCAGGAGGCTCATGTGTCCAACCCGGAAGTCGCAACGCGGAAGTCGGAACGAGCGTTCCCTCTCGCGTTCCGCGTTCCGCGTTCCGCGTTTCGAGTTCCCGCCCACTCCCGACACGCGTGCACCGGAACCACCTTGCCCGGGTTCACCCGCTCGTCCGGGTCCCACACGCGGCGCACCGCGCGCATGGCGGCGAGCGAATCACCGTCGAACAGGAGCGGCATGTAGCGGAGCTTGTCGAGTCCGATGCCGTGCTCTCCCGTGATGGTGCCGCCGGCGGCGATGCAGGTGGCCATGATCTCCGCGCTGGCCGCCTCCACCCGCTCGCGCAGGCCGGGCGTGCGGCCGTCGAACGAGATGTTGGGGTGCAGGTTGCCATCGCCGGCGTGGAACACGTTGCTGACCGTGAGCCCGTACTCGGCGGCGATCCGGGCGATCGTCTCGAGCACGTCGGGAAGCGTGGAGCGGGGAACCACGGCATCCTGCACCACCAGGTCGCGCGACAGCCGGCCCATCGCGCCGAAGGCCTTCTTGCGGCCGAGCCAGAGCCGCTCGCGCTCCTGCGCGTCCGCGGCCACGCGCACCGACCGTGCCCCGTGCGCGCGCAGCACGGATTCGATGGTCTCGGCATCCGCCGCCACCGCCACTTCGTGCCCGCCGTCGAGTTCGGCGAGCAGCACCGCCGCCGCATCGCGCGGGTAGCCGGCCGCGTACACCGAGTCCTCCACCGCGCGGATGCACGACTGGTCCATCATCTCGAGCGCGGCGGGCACGATCCCGCTGGCGATCACCGCGGACACCGCCTCCCCGGCGGTGCGCAGCGAGGTGAAGTCGGCGAGCAGCGTGCGAACCGCCCGTGCGACGGGCAGCAGCCGCACGGTGATGCGCGTCGCGACGCCGAAGTTGCCCTCCGAGCCGACGAACAGCCCGACCAGGTCGGGGCCCCACGGCTCGCCGCCGGGACTGCCCAGCTCGACGACGCGCCCGTCCGCCAGCGCCACCTCCAGCGCCAGCACATGCGTCGCCGTCACCCCGTACTTGAGGCAGTGCGGGCCGCCCGCATTTTCGGCAACGTTGCCGCCGATCGTGCAGGCGGTCTGACTCGACGGGTCGGGCGTATACTGCAACCCGTGCGGTGCGGCCGCGGCGGAGAGACGGATGTTCACGACGCCGGGCTCGACCACGGCCAGCCGGTTGCGGGCGTCGATCTTGAGGATGCGATTCAGCCGGGTCAGCACGATGAGCACGGCGTCGCCGTCGGCGAGGGCGCCGCCCGAGAGCCCGGTGCCCGCGCCGCGTGGCACGAACGGCATGCCGAGCGCGCCGAGCAGCCGCACGACCGCGATCACCTCGTCCCGACTCCCCGGCAGCACGACGACCCCGGGCACGCGCCGGTGCGTGGGCAGCCCGTCCTTCGCGTAGGTCACGCGCTCCGGGAGCGCCGTGCGCACGTGACCCGGGCCGACGATCTCGGCGAGCGTATCGACCAACGACGCGACGTCTCGGGACATGGGTAATAGTATACAGACAGACGGCGAGACGGTCAGACGGCGAGCGGCGGTTAGGGAAGAGGGGTCAGGAATGCCGTTCCTGACCCCTCTCGCTGAAGCCCGCCACCCGTCTCGACGTCTCGCCGTCTAAGCGGCTCGCCAGAACCCCTTGAGCGCCCGTCCATCGGGCGACTCCCGCAGCTTCTCGAACGCCCGTTCGCGTATCTGCCTGATGCGTTCTCGCGTCACGCCCATCAGCGCTCCGATTTTCTCCAGCGTCATGGCCTCACTACCTTCTTCGAGGCCGTAATAGAGATAGAGAATCTTGCGCTCGCGGGGGGTGAGATACTTCTGGAAGATGCGGTCGATGAACTCACGCATCAGCTTGCCGTCGGTCTTCTCCTCGATTTCGCCGCCTTCCTGGCCGGCGAACCGCTCGCCCAGCGTGGCCGCGTCCTTGTCGCTCCGGTCCACCGGAGCGTCGAGCGACAGCTCCGCCGCCGTCATGCGACGCGCGGTGCGGACGTTCTCGACGGTGTCCTGGAGCGCCATCGCGATCTCGTCGTCGGTCGGCTCGCGCCCGAGCTCCTGCGACAGATAGGTCTCGGTGCGGCTCATGCGGATCAGCTGCGAGTTCTGATTCAACGGGATCCGCACGCTGCGGGTCTGCTCGGCCAGGGCTTTCAACACGGCCTGTCGCACCCACCACACCGCGTACGAGATGAACTTCACGCCCTGATCCGGATCGAACTTCTTGACCGCCTTGAGGAGCCCCTCGTTCCCGATCGCTACCAGCTCGGACAGGTCCAGCCCGTGCCCCTGGTATTTCTTGACGTAGGAGATGACGAAGCGGAGGTTGGCGGTGACGAGCCGCTCGGCGGCCTTTTCGTCGCCCCGTTGCACGCGCCGCGCGAGTCTGCGTTCTTCAGCTGGATCTTTGATGAGGGGGAGCTTCTGAATGTCCTGCAGGTACTGGTCGAAGGCGCCGGAAGGATTGGCTCGAAAGAACGCCTTGGCCTTGCCTCCGTTCGACCGCTCCATAGCTAGGGCTCCGACGGTGGAGACGTATGTTGAGCCAGTGGAAAACTCTACGACCGGCGCCCAATATAGGAATCGCCGGCGAATGGTGCAAATCTATCCATTTTTCCACATCACAAATTATTAGTGCGTAGCACCACTCCCGCGTTTGTCCACTATCCACATCGCGTGTGGAGAAATGGATGTTGATGCCGCGTTGACTGCGAGTTGCGCGGCATGTGGAGAGGTGCAGAATCATGTGGGAAGTTGTTGACGCACTTGCAATTAGTACCAAGCTGCGACTACCGCCCCGCGAGCACGTCCCGTACCGCGCGCTCGGGGGCCGCCACCGTCCAGCTACTGCCGTCGGCGTGCATGCGTCCAACCGCCTCCGGCAGCGCGAACCGCACCGTTCCGGCGCGCGCCTTTTTGTCGAGCTGCATCGTCGCGAGCAGGCGGTCCGCCGTGGCGCTCTCGGGGAGCTCGAGCGGGAGACCGCAGCGCTCGAGCAGCCGCGCGATGCGATTGGCGGTTCCCGGTTCGGCGATCCCCAGCACTTCTGCGAGCCGCGCTTCGTACGTCATGCCGATCGCGACGGCCTCGCCGTGCAGCACGGCGAACTGCGCCGTCGCCTCGACCGCGTGCGCCACCGTGTGCCCGAAGTTGAGGATCGCGCGACGGCCGGTCTCACGCTCGTCCGCAGCGACGACGCCCGCCTTGATCTCCACGGAGCGCCGCACCAGTTGCTCGAGTGCGGCGGGCTGCTTGGTCGTGACGGCGTGGTGCTCGCGCTCCAGGAATGCGAAGTAGTCGGCGTCGGCGATCACCCCGTGCTTGACCGCTTCGGCGATCCCCGCGGCGAGCTGCGGCGGCGGCAGGGTGCCGAGCAGGTCCAGGTCGGCGACGACGAGACGAGGTTGGTGAAAGGCGCCCAGCAGGTTCTTGCCGGCCGGGACGTCGACACCCGTCTTGCCGCCGATCGACGAGTCGATCATCGCGAGCAGCGTGGTGGGTACCTGGATGTACGGGACGCCCCGCAGGTACGTGGCCGCGACGAACCCCGCGACGTCGCCCACGACGCCTCCGCCGAGCGCCAGCACGGCGCTGTCGCGGCCGAACTGCGCCACGAGCATCTTGTCGGAGAGCATCGCCCACGTTTCTCGCGTCTTGTTCCACTCGCCCGCCGGGAACTCGAAGAGTTGGGCCTGCAACGTGGCGTCGTGGAGTCGTGTAACGATCTTCGCCCCGCACAGCGTCGCGACGTGCGAGTCGGTGATCACGGCATAGCGCGCGGCTGGGCAGGCGGCTTTCACCAGGGCGGGCAGATCCGCGAGCAGTCCGCGGTCGATCAGAATGTCGTACGAGGTGTGGCGCTGCTCCGCGGTGGCGACGCGGATCGTCACCACTTGACGTCGGGGCGTCCGGCGTGCGCGTTGGCGGCGCGCGCCAGGACGAACAGGAGATCCGACAGGCGGTTCAGGTACCGGAGGATCGCGGGGTTGGTTTGCTCGTGGCGCGCCAGGGCGACGACGGCGCGCTCGGCCCGGCGACACACCGTGCGCCCTAGGTGCAACGCCGCGGCTTTGGGCGTTCCGCCCGGCACAATGAAGTTCTTGAGCGGCTCGAGCCGCGACTCGTGTCCATCGATGGCGTCCTCGAGCGCGGCGATGTCCGATTGGCCGATGGCCGCGCCGCTGCGGGAGAGCGCCTTGTGCAGCTTGTCGGGGTCCGGCGTCGCGAGCTCCGCCCCGATGGTGAACAGATCGCGCTGGATGCTCTGCAGCAGGGCATCAGCGAACTGCTCGGGTGCGAGCGCGTGCGCCAGCCCGAGCGCCGCGTTCAACTCGTCCACTTCGCCGTACGCCGCCACGCGGGGACTGTCCTTGGGCGTCCGGCCGCCGCCAAACAGCCCTGTTTCTCCACCGTCCCCCGTCTTGGTATAGATCTTCAACCGCTCCCCTCTCCCTTCTCTCCGGGGCTTCCGTTACGATTGAAGCCCATGCAGGACGTCAAAGATATCACCATAATCGGCGCCGGTCCGACCGGGTTGTTCGGCGCGTTTTACGCCGGGATGCGCGGGGCATCCTGCCGCCTGATCGACAACCTCGACCAGGTCGGCGGGCAGCTGACCGCGCTATATCCCGAGAAGTACATCTTCGACGTGGCGGGCTTCCCGAAGGTCCTCTCCAAAGACCTCGTGAAGGGCATGGCCGAGCAGGCGTTCCAGTTCAAGCCGCCGGTCCACCTCGGGGAGAACGTGACGGGCCTGAAGCGCGACTCGGAGAACGGGCAGCCGGCGTTCACGGTCGTGACGGAAAGGGACGAGTACCCGTCGCGCACGGTGCTGATCGCGGGCGGCATCGGCGCGTTCACGCCCCGCAAGTTGCCCCTCAAGGACGTGGACCGCTGGTACGGGAAAGGGCTGCACGACCGCGTGCTCGATCCGAAGCTGTTCAGCGGCAAACGCGTCCTGCTGGTCGGCGGCGGTGATTCGGCGTTCGACTGGGCCGTGAACCTGCAGGGGATCGCCCGGTCCATCGTGATGATCCACCGCCGCGACGGCTTCCGCGCGCACGCCGCGACGGTGCGTCAGGTGCAGGAGCTGTCCGCGGCGGGCAAAATGGAGCTCCGCACGTTCTGGGAGCTGAGGATGATCCACGGCGACGAGCGCATAGACGCCGTGACCATCTACAACAGCAAGACCAAGCTCGAGGAGCGTCTCGCGGTCGACAGTGTGATCCCGCAGCTCGGCTTCATCTCCTCACTCGGCGCGATCGCGCAGTGGGGGCTCGACATCGAGAAGGGCGAGATCAAGGTCTCGCAGACGATGGCCACCAACCTGCCGGGCGTGTTCGCCGCCGGGGACATCACCACCTATCCGGGCAAGCTCAAGCTGATCGCGACGGGCGCGGCCGAGGCGGCCATCGCCGTCAACCATGCGGTGCACTTCATCAATCCCGCGGCGAAGGTCGAGCCGGGGCATTCGAGCAACATGGCGTTATTCGGGCAGACAGAAGACTAAAAGGCGTCAAGGGAACTACGTCACGGAGAACCGCCGCGGAGAGGCGTCACGGGACGACGTCGTTCCCGTGACGTCTTACCGTGACGTCTTTCCTATTTCAACCACTACCGAGTCGATCTGCGCCAACATTTGTTGGTAGGGAACCGCATGCCCGTTCGCCTGGACGCTGAACGTGACGGTCCGGCCATTCGGCTGCTCGATGTAGCCCGACAGGCTGTTGACGCGATCGATGCTGCCGGTCTTCGCGATCACGCGGCCTTCGAGCGGCGTGCCGACGAAGCGCTTGAGGAGCGACCCCGGTTGTCCCGCGTGCGGCAGGGCGGCCACGAACGCCGCTCCTTTGGGATGGCGGTGCATGTACGCCAGGAGCTGGGCGAACGCGTGCGGCGTGACCAGGTTGCCGGCCGCGAGCCCCGACCCGTCCTCGAGCGCGAAGGCGGTGGAGTCGATCTTCACCGAATCGATCAAGAAACGGCGCTCCACGTCGAGCCCCGCCGCCCAGCTGCCCTCTCCTTTGATCTCGCGACCCAGCACCTTCAGCAGCATTTCGGCGAACCAGTTCTGGCTGGTGTTGAGGATCGGGAAGATGACGTCGGGCAGCGGGCGCCCGCGGTATTCGACGAGGGGCGACCCGCAGCACCGGGCGGCTCGGTAGGCGAGCGAATCGGTGGTGCTCAGCGCGCCCCCCGCTACCGCCACGCCCTTGCGTCCGAGCGACGTCGCCAGGGCCCGCGCGGCGTAGAGGTTCGGGTCCGGAAGCGCCACGCTCTCCACCCATGGCTTCTTGCCGAGTGCGACCGTCCCCTCCGCCCGCACGTTCCACCCCGCGCCGCTCCGGAAGAAGTTGTCGCCGATGGTCGATGTTGAGTCCGCGGGCACAGTGCGGGCGCGGTTTTCGAACGTGATGAGCCCCAGGTCGGGTGACCACGTGATCACCGGCGGTGCGTCCACGGCGGGCCCGGGGGCGATGTGGAAGTCCAGGCTGTTGTCGTGGAACCCGAGGCCCGAAACCGGGGCCGCGTACCACCACGTCAGGTCCCACGCGTTCCAGCCGTAGTGAATCAGGGTCGGCTCGAAATACGACCCGTCGCCCACCAGCTTTCCCGTGATGCGCCGGATGCCGCGGGCGCGTACGGAGTCCGCGATGGCGTCGATGGCCGTGGACACCGAGTCACAGGCGCCGGGCGCGAGCGTGTCGACGGAGAAGCACCGCTCCGACCACGTGGGATCGCCCCGCCCGTAGAGGATCAGGTCGCCGTACAGCACGCCGCCCTCCACCCGCCCGTTCACGTACAGACTCGTCGTCACGCGGTAATCCACCGGCAGCAGCACGGCCGCGGCCGCGGTGACGACGAGCTTGGTGTTGCTCGCCGGCACGGAAAAATGATCGGCGTTGCGCTGGTACACCACGCGGCCGCGGTCGTCCACCACGTACATCCCCCACGTGGCGCGGTCGAACGGCGGCGCGTCGACCAGCTGCGCCAGCCGGTGCTCCAGGGAGCCGCGCAGCGCCGCGGTGCGCGGCCGCGGGACGGATGATTGCGCCGCGAGGCCCGAGCTAATCGTAAGCGATGCGAGGATCAGCTTTCGCATAGAGCAAGTCCGTCACGAGGTTCACCAGCACGAACACGAGGGACATGAACAGAATACCTCCCTGGATCGCCGGCAGGTCGCGTTTCTCGATCGCGGTGAGCACGTAGCGGCCTAGGCCCGGCCAGCCGAAGATCGTCTCCGTGAGAATACTGCCGGTCAGATAGCTCCCGGTGTCGAGTCCCAGTACGGTGATCACCGGGACCAGCGCGTTGCGGAGCCCATGACGCAGCACCACCGTCGCCTCGCTCAAGCCCTTCGCCCGCGCCGTGCGCACGAAATCGCTCGACAGCACGTCGAGCATGGCCGCGCGGGTGATGCGCGACAGGAACGCGATCGAGCGCATCCCGAGCGTCAGCGCGGGCAAGACGAGATACGCGAGGCCGCCCGAGCCCGACGGCGGCAGCCAGTGGAGGCCCAGCGCGAACACGAGGATCAGGAGCAGCCCCACCCAGTACACGGGGAACGACACTCCCAGATACGACACGAGCATGGCGAGCCGGTCGAACACGCCCCCCGGCTGGACCGCCGACACCGCCCCCAGCGTGATGCCGCACAGCGCGGCGAGGAGCATCGCCGCCAGGGCGAGCTGCACCGTCTTGGGGAAGCGCTCCTCCAGGTCCTGGACGATCGGTCGCTGGGTGATGTAGGAGCGCCCCAAATCGCCCCGCACCACGCCCCACACGTAGTGCCCGAACCGTGCCGGGAGCGGATCGTCGAGATGCAGCTCGGCCCGCAGCCGCGCGATCGTGGCCGAGTCGGCGCGCTCGCCCACCATCGCGGCGACGGGATCGCCCGGGGCGACGTTCAGCAGCAGAAAGGCAACCACCAGCACCCCGAACAGCGTCGGCAGCGTCATGAGCAGGCGCCGCCCGACGAGCCGCATCACCGGCCCCCGACGCGCGCGTGGGTCCAGCGCTGTCCGTTGAAGATGACCGGCAGATCCCACCCGCCCAGGTCGGGCCGGTGGGCCCACAGGTCCTTTGGGAACCAGAGGTAGAGCCACGGCGCCGCGGCGTAGACACGGTCGTCGATCCGCCGGTACAGCGCCGTGCGGCCGGCGTCGTCCGTGGTTCGCCGGGCGGCGAGAATGAGCGAGTCCGTGACGGCGTCCGAGTAGAACGCATAGTTCCCGCCCGCCCCGAAGCTCCCCGAGTAGAACAGTGGATAGAGGAAGTTGTCGGCGTCGGGATAGTCGGCCCACCAGTCGAGAATCACCATGTCGGCCTGGCCCTTGCGGGCCGCCTCGCGCTGACTCGAGGCGTCGCGCTCGACCAGCTCCACCCGTACCCCCGCCGCGGCGAGCTGGGATTGAATCGCTTGGGCCGCGCGCGACAACTCGACGTTCGACGCCGTGCGCCACAGCTGCACGTCGATGCCACCGGCGTACCCCGCTTCGGCGAGCAGCCGCCGCGCGGCGGCGGGATCGTAGCCGTATGCCCGACGCGTGGTGTCGCTCCCGGCGAGGGCGGGCGGGATCGCGCCGCGTGCCAGGATGCCGCGCCCGCCGTACACGGTCGCCAGGATCTCCGGCACGTTCACCGCCTGGTTGATGGCCCGGCGCACGCGCGTGTCGGAGAGCGGCCCACGCCGGTTGTTGAGCGCGACGTAGACCACGCGCAGCGCCGGTTTCTCGGCCAGCCAGCCGGGGTGCTGCGCGCGCCACCGCGCCGTCTCGCCGAACGGCACCTCGATCACGCTCAACCGGCCTGCCTCGAACTCGGCGGCCCGGGTGAGCGGCTCGGGGACGATGCGCACGATGAGCGTGTCGGCGAGCGGGGCGCCACCCCAGTAGTCGGGATTGCGCGCGAACGTGAGCGCGTCGTCGTGCTGCCACGCCACGAACCGCCACGGGCCCGTCCCGATCGGTCGCTGCCCCAGCTCCGGCGGCGCGGGCGCGGGCGTCACGCTCGCGACCGGCATGGCGAGAAACTTCGGGAAGATGGCGAGCGGCTCCGTCAGCGTGAACGCCAGCCCCGAGTCGTCGCGCAGCGTCATGCCGCGCACGCCCGCGGCGCGGCCGGCCGCGTACTCCTCGGCCCCGGCGATGGGGTACAGCGGCCAGGGGCGACCGCCCCGGGTCCCTGGGGCGAGCACCCGCAGGAAGCTCGCGCGCACCGCCGCGGCGGTGAGTGGCGTCCCGTTGTGGAACTTGACGCCCGCTCGCAGGTGAAACACGTAGCGTCGACCGTCCGGCGACGCGGTCCAGCGATCGGCCAGCGCCGGCTCGAGCCGGCCATCGGGATCGAACTGCGTCAACCCGTCGAACGCGAGCGTGACCATCTCCCCGGTGGGCACGTCGGTCGACAGCGCGGGATCGAGCGAGCGCGGGTCGTACGACTCGTAGTAGACGAGCCCGGCGCGCCCGGGGGCCGTGCGACCACATGCGATCGTGGCAACGAGGGTCGTGTGCAGGAGGATGGAGCGCGCGCGCATGGGGTCGAGTGTCGAAAAGGTTGACAGTGTGGGGGGAGCGAGCCAACATAGGGAGGCAGCCCGACCGCGTCAATTGCGTGCGTCTCTTCCGGTCCTCGTCGTCGCCGTCCTCGCGGCGGCTCGCCTCGCCGCGCAGCAGGAGCCGCAGCGGGTAGTCCGCGGCCTTTCCTTCGAGGGGAACCACGCGATCGACCGCTACACGCTGAGCGCCGCAATCGCCACCACCAATTCGAGCGCCTTCGCGACCAGCCCCTTTCTCCGATGGCTCGGGCTCGGGGAGAAGCGGTCCTTCAACGAGCTCGAGTTTCGTCGTGACGTCGTTCGCCTGCTGCTGCTGTATCGCCAGAGCGGGTACATGAACGCCGTGATCGACACCCTGGTGCGGCGCGATGCGAGGGACGTGTACGTGACGTTCCGGATCTACGAGGGCGACCCGGTGCGGCTCACCAGGCTCGACGTGCTGGGCGTCGACTCGATCCTGGACGTGCCGGCCTTGAAGCGGGCGCTGCCGCTGCAGGTCGGGGACCCGTTCAACCGGGCGCTGTTCCAGGCGTCCGCCGACACGATCGTGGGCCGGCTCAAGAATCGCGGGTATCCGTACGCCGACGTGCTGCGGAGCTACGACGTGGACGCTGCGGCGCTCCAGGCGGTCGCGGCGCTGGAGGGCGTGCCGGGGCGGCGGATGCGGGTGGGCGAGGTGATCATCGCGGGTGCCGGCCAGGTGGACACGGGAAGCGTGCGGCGCATGCTCTCGGTGCGGCCAGGGGACTGGTTTCGGCAGGATCAGTTGTATGTGACGCAGCGCGACCTGTACGGCTTGGGGATGTTCCGTTCGGTCAACGTGGTGCTGGCCGACAGTGTGCCCCGGCCCGGCGGCGACTCGACCGTGCAGGTGATCGTGCGCGTGGCGGAAGCACCGCTGCACCGTATCAGGATCGGCGCGGGGTACGGCTCACTCGACTGCTTCCGAGTGCAAAGCGGGTGGACGGCGTACGACTTCCTCGGCGGCGCCCGCTCGCTCGATCTCAGCGGGCAGCTCTCCAAGCTCGGCGTCGGCATTCCCGTTGATGCCGGGCTCAGGAAGAATGTGTGTCATCCGCTCCACGACGATGCCACATCCGATACCGTCAACTACAACGCCACCATCACGGTGCGCCAGCCGGCGTTCCTGTCGCCCCGGCACGCCGCGAGCATTGCGCTGTTCACCGAGCGGCGCTCGGAGTTCAACGCGTACACGCGCCAGGCGGTGGGCGCGAACCTGGCTGTGACGTTCAATGCCCGGCGCAACATTCCGGTCACGCTGGGCTACAGTTATTCCGTGGGGCGGACGGCCGCGGCCCCGGCCGTTTACTGCCAGCTGTTCCGGCTGTGCGACTCGTCCGAGCAAGCGTTCCTCTCGAACCGGCGGCGGTTCGGGGCGGTGACGGTGTCCGCCGTGCGGAACCAGACGAACTCGGTGCTCGACCCTACGGGGGGCGGTGTCGTCACCGCGTCGCTGACGCACTCTTCCCGGCTGGTCGGCTCCGACACGTTGTACGAATTCAACCGCGGGCAGCTCGAGGTGTCGCACTACTATCCCATCGGGCGGCGCGGGGCATTCGCGTGGCGCGTGCTGAGCGGGACGATCCTCCCGGCGCGCCAGATCAGCTTCGCCCGCCAGAGCGTCAGGTTCGTACCGCCGGATCAGCGATTCTATGGCGGAGGTCCCAACTCGGTGCGCGGCTACGCCCGCAACGATCTGGGTCCGCGCGTGTACGTCACGGACTCCATCGAAGTCAGCGGTACCGACACGACCTACCACAACCTTCAGGCGTCGGCCACCGGCGGCAATGCGATCTTCGTGGCCAATGCCGAGTTCCGATTCCCGACGCCGCTGTTCCCCGACCGTATGCGGGTGGCCGTGTTCGCGGATGTGGGGCAGGTGTGGGAGCGGGACGTCGCGACCGTGGGAGGCGTGCGATTCACGCCGGGTGTGGGTGTTCGGTTCGTGACCCCGCTCGGGCCGGTACGGCTGGACGCCGCCTACAACGGCTATCCTTCCGAACCTGGAGCGCTGTACCTGCTCAATACGAAGACCAAGGGCCTGACGGCGGTGACCGATTCGACCGGGAACCAGGTGCTGGTGCGTCCCGGCTTGCCGCCGGGGTTCTGGCGCCGCGTGGTGGTACAGTTCGCGGTGGGCCAGGCGTTCTGATGGTCCGCCGCTCGCTCGGGGTCGCGCTCTGGATGCTCGCCGGGTTGCTCGCCTCCTTCCTGGGAGCGCTCGCGTCACTCGTGGGCACGGACGCGGGACGCGCGCTGCTCACGCGCGCGACGGCGGGGGCCCTACACCAGGTGTTCACGGGCACGATCGAGATCGGCGACGTGGGGGGCTCCCTGCTCACCGGTCTCACCCTCTCTCAGGTTCGCCTGTTCGACGCAGACTCCACGCTCGTCGCCTGGCTGCCCCGGGCGGACGTGAGCTACAACCCGTTCGATTTCGCGGCGGGGCGGGTGGTGCTGTTCGAGTTCGACCTGCGCCGCCCGGTGATCAACATCGTGCAGCACCCGAGCGGGCGGCTGAACATCGAGGAGCTCCTGCGGTTGGGTGGACCGGACACGGGCAAGCATGGGCCACCGGCGCTCATCCTGCTGCGCAACGTCCACGTCAGCGACGGCAGCGTCACGCTGCGGCTCCAGGCGCGCCACCCCGAGCCCGGCGATTCGGCGCTGGAGATCGCCAGCAGCGGCCCGAACGGACGGATGCGGGTGCGCCGGTTCGAACATCTCGACGCGCACCTCGCGGCCCTGCAGGTGTCCTCGCCGGGCGAGCGTGGCATCCGGATCGACGTGTCGAGCCTCGCGTTCGAGGGCTCCGACCCTGGGGTGCGGCTGGTCGACGTCGCGGGTCGGCTGCGGGTGATCGGCGACTCGATGGAGGTCCGACTCACGCGCGTGCGGCTGCCGGGGTCCGCGCTGCGGGACGCCCGTGGCGCCGTCCGCTGGCCCCATGGCGCCCTGCTGTTCGATCTGCGACTGCGGGCGGACTCGGCGACGCTCGGCGATTTCCCGTTTATCGATCGTCGCTTCACGGGGCCGCCCGCGCCGGGGGTGCTGTGGGGGGACGTGCGCGTGCGCTCGCACGGCAGCCGGGTGCTGGAGGTGGGGATCGATTCGCTGCGCCTGGCCTACCGCGGCGGCGGCGTCGCGGGCCGGGTGACCGCGTTGAGCGTCGCGGACTCGGGGCTGGTGGCGCTGCGCGACGCCGATCTGGAGGCGCGCGATTTCGACCTCGAGTTGGCCCGGCCCTTTCTCGACACCCTCCCCTTTGCCGGACGGCTCAGCGGGCGCACCGTCGCCACGGGGCCGCTCACCGCCCTCGCCCTCCATGCCGACTGGTCGTTCCGCGACGCGCTCGTAGCGGGGTGGCCGGAGACGCGGCTACGCGGCAACGGCGAGGTGAACCTCAAGGCGGCCGACGGCCCCCGGTTCCAGCCGTTCACCGTCGAGGCGGCAAGCGTAGACCTGGGCACCGTGGCGCGGCTCGTGCCCGCGGTGCGACTGCACGGCGCGCTCCTGGCCCGCGGCACGCTCAACGGGCCGCTCAAGAACGCCGAGTTCACGGGTACGCTCGAGCACCGGGACGGCGACCGGCCGCCCAGCCGCCTCGTGGGCGCGGTTCGCCTCGACACCCGCGGCCGCGTGCTCGGCATTTACACCGACGTGACGGCGGACTCGCTCTCGTTCGACGGGCTCAAGGGCAGCTTCCCCACACTCCCGTTGCGAGGCGCCGTGTCCGGGCCGGTGAAACTGGCGGGCCCGCTGGACGCGCTGGAAACGCACGCCGAGCTGCACGCCGGGGAGGCGGGCGACGTTCGCGCCGACGGCGTGTTGGAGCTCGATCTGCCGCACTATGGTGCGCGCGGGTTCGCGCTGGCCACGCGGGACGTGGACCTGGGGCACTGGCTCAGCGGCGCCCCCCCCTCGCGCCTCGGCTTCACCCTCCGCGGTGCCGTCACGGGTGACAGCGGCGTCGCGCCCAGCGGCGCCGTGACCGCCCTGCTCGGGCCGTCGCTGTTCGCGGGCGTGGGGCTCGACTCGGGCGCCCTGCGGCTGCGGCTCGCCGATCGCCGATTGTACGTCGACTCGCTCCGCCTGGCGCAATCCGGGCTCGTCACCACCGGGTCGGGCTCGCTCGGCTGGACGCGCGGCACGAGCGGGCAGCTGGCGCTCGATGTCGCCGCCGACAGCCTGAGCGCCATCGATTCCCTGGTGACCTGGCTCGTGCAGCGCGACACCACGGCGCGCACCGATCCAGACCCCGGGCCGAACCGGCCGCTCGCCGGCTCGGCGCGCGTAGTCGCGACGCTCGGGGGCTCGCTCGACTCGCTCGGGGTCGACGTGCGCGCCAGCGTCGACCGCGTCTCGTGGCACGGCTGGCAGCTCCCCGCCGGTCGCGCGCGGCTCGGATGGCATCCCGGGCCCACGCCCACCTTCGCGCTCGACGTGACGCTCGATTCCCTCGCCTACGGCACGCTCGGCTTCTCGGGGGCTGCGGCGGCGGGGCGCGGGACGCTCGACTCGCTCACGTGGTTCGTCCGCTCGCGCATGGGCGGGGGCGGAGCCTTTCTGGCCGGGGGGCGCCTCGCCCGCCGGCCCGGTCCCGGCGGCGCGGTGCTCGCCGTGGGTCTGGACTCGCTTGCCGTGCAGCTTCCTGGCGACGTCTGGGTGCTGGACCGGCCGACGGAGCTCACCGTGACCGATTCAGCCGCCCGCGTGAGCCGGCTGGCGCTCGGGAGCGTGTACGGGTCGGGCAAGCTCACTCTCGAGGGTGATCTCCCTACGCGCGGCCGGGCCGATGCGCACCTGCAGCTCGAAGCCTTCCCGCTGGCCGGGATGTACGCGCTGCTGGAGCAGGATACGGCCGGCGTAGGTGGGACGGTCACCGCGACCGCCGGCCTTTCGGGGAGCCGGGCCAGTCCGGTGTCGAGCGGCGCCTTCTCGCTCTCGAACGGGAGGTTCGGAGAGTTCCGCGCCCCGTTCGTCGACGGCACGTTCGAGTACCGTGATCGCCGGCTCGGCGCGGCCCTGCACCTGTGGCGCTCCGGTCAGCAGATCCTCGCCGTGCAAGCGTTTCTGCCGCTGGACCTCGCCATCATGCCGGTGGAGCGTCGCCAGCTTCCGGATACGTTATCGGTGCGGGCGACGGCCGACAGCGTCGACCTCGCGGTGCTCGAAGCCCTCACGCCAGCGGTGCAGCAGGTGACCGGCGTGTTTTCGACCGACCTGGGAATCGCCGGGACGTGGGACGCCCCCAGGCTGCGGGGCGCACTGCAGATCGCCGCCGCCGCCGCGACCATCCCGGCACTGAACGTCCGCTACGAAAACGTGAACGGCCGGCTGGCGCTCTCGGGGGACACGATCGCCGTGCAATCGCTCTCGGCGTCGAGCGAGCGAGGCCGGGCCGACGTATCCGGTGTCGTGCGGCTCGAGCGGCTCACCCACCCCGTGCTCGACCTGCGGATCGCGGCCGACCAGTTCAAGGCGCTGGACCTGAAGAACAACGTGTCGATCACGGCCAGCGGGCGGCTCACGCTCCAGGGGCCCGTCTTCGGCTCCACGCTCACCGGCCAGGTCAACGTGACGTCGGGCGTCTTGTACTTCGCGGACCTGGTGCAGAAGCGCATCGTGAACCTGGACGAGCTCGCCGACACCTCGCTCGCCTCGCTCGTCGAGCAGCAGCGCCTCGGCGCCGAGTTTCAAAACGTGTTCCTCGACAGCCTGCGGATCGACGACCTAGGGCTCGACATGGGGAACGACGTCTGGCTGCGCTCGAACGAGGCCAACATTCAGCTCGGGGGCTCGGTGCGGCTCACCAAGCGGCGCAACCTGTACCTCGTGAGCGGCACGTTGCAGGCCGTGCGCGGCACGTACCGGCTCAAGGTGGGGCCGGTGTCGCGCGAGTTCGTCGTGTCGCAGGGAACGGTGCGGTATTTCGGGACGCCGGACCAGGACGCCGGTCTCGATATCGAGGCGAAGCACGTGGTCCATCCCGTGCCGACGCCGGGCTTCCCCAACGATGACATCACCGTGGTGGCGCACATCACCGGCACGCTGATCGTCCCGAAGGTGACGCTGGCGGCCGAGAAGCAGGACCTGTCGCAGACAGAGCTGATCTCCCTGCTGCTCTTCGGTAAGCGCAGCGTAGACCTGGCGGGCGATCAGGGCGGGATCGCGGACCAGCGCGCCGTCCTGCAGAGCGCGCTCTCGGTGCTGTCGGGCGAGATCGAGCAAACGATCGTGTCCGGCGGCGTGCCGGTGGACTACGTGGAGATCCGGCCCAGCGGCGGGGGGGCGGGCACCCCGCTGCTCGGCTGGCAAGTCGCGGTGGGGCGCCAGCTCGGCCCCAAGACGTTCCTGGTCGTGAACGCCGGGTTCAACTCCGAGGTGTGCCAGGCGCCGCAGCAGCAGGCGGGGGTCACCAACACGCTGGGCCTCTCGCTCCAATTCCGCATCAGCCCGGAGTGGCGTACCGAGGCGAGCTTCGAGCCGGTGCAGGCGTGCGATCTGTCCGGCACGCAGGCGGCGCCCGCGCGGCAGCTCGGTCTGGACCTGTTCTGGGAGCGGCGCTACTAGCCATGACGCGGGCCCTGCTCATCGCCAACCCGGCGGCGGCGCGTACCGATGCCCGGGCGGTGACAGCGATCCGCGACACGCTGCGGCGCGGCGGCTGGACGGTCGAGGTCCGCGCCACGGCCCAGGCGGGGGACGCGCGCCGCTTCGCGCGCGAGGCGACCGAGCAGGGCTTCGACGCCCTCGTATGCTACGGCGGCGACGGCACGGCGATGGAGATCGCCGCCGGGGCGGTGGACGGTAGAATTCCGCTCGGCCTCGTCCCAGGCGGGACGGGAAACCTGCTGGCCGGCAACCTGCGGCTGCCGCGGGACCCGGCGGCGGCCGCGCGCGTGATCCTCGCCGGCCGGACGGCGACGATCGACCTGGGCACCGTGCAGCGTCCCGATGGCACGCACTACTTCGCGGTGTGCAGCGGCACCGGCTTCGACGCCCGTCTCATGGCCCGGACGGGGGCGGCCGAGAAGCGCCGCTGGAAAATGGCCGCCTATGTGATGCACGCCTTCGCCACGCTCGCCGACGTGACGAGCCCGCTCCATCGCGTGACGGTGGACGGTGTGGCGCACGAGCTGCCGGCGGCGATGGTGCTGGTGGCGAACTGCGGCGAGCTGGTGCCCCCCTTCCTCCGGCTGCGCGACAACGTCGCCCCCGACGACGGCTGGCTCGACGTCCTGGTGCTTCGGGCGGACGGCGCGCTGGAGAGTCTCAGCGCGTTCTTCGAGCTGTTGCGGCGACCGCGCAATGGCGCGCGGCGGCTGTGGTTCGGTCGCGGCCGCACGGTGCGCGTGGAAGTGCTCGAGGGCCCGCCGCGGCCGATGCAACTCGACGGCGAGCCTGCGGGCAACGCGCCGTTCGAGGCCCGGCTCTTGCCGGGCGCCCTGCGGGTGATCGTGGATCCCCGCACCGCGCCGCTCGGGAAGGGTCATGTCTGACAGCGTGCTCCTGATCGATGACGACGCCGACGTGCTGCGCGCGGTCGGGGATTACTTCGACCGGATCGGCTACGAGGTGGGGCGGGCCGAGACCGCACAAGCGGGGCTCGAGGCGTTCGACCGGCTTCGCCCTGACGTGGTGATCCTCGATCTGCATCTGCCCGACGTGGGCGGCCTCGAGGTGCTCGAGCGGCTGCGCTCGCAGGGCGGCTCGGTCATCTTGCTCACGGGTCAAGGAGACATCGAAACCGCCGTGCGGGCGATGCAGCTGGGGGCCGAGCATTTCCTGACCAAGCCCGTGGATCTGAACCACCTCGCGGCCGCTACGGCGCGGGTGGCGGAGAAGATCCGTCTGGTGCGCCAGAACGCGATGCTGCGCGCGCGTGAGCACGAGCACGAGGGGCTCGAATCGCTGGGCGCGTCGCCGGCGATCCGCGAGCTGGGGCGTCAGATCGAGCTGCTCGCGGCGAGCGAGCGCTCTACCGTGCTGCTCACGGGCGAGAGCGGCACGGGCAAGGGTTGGGTGGCGCGCATC
This sequence comes from Gemmatimonadota bacterium, assembly GCA_003220855.1. Classification (GTDB taxonomy): domain Bacteria; phylum Gemmatimonadota; class Gemmatimonadetes; order Gemmatimonadales; family GWC2-71-9; genus AG41. The sequence continues at coordinate 11,289 of QHTP01000035.1, read as the reverse complement.
ATCCATCACCTTTCGCCCCGGGCGAGCGGCCCGTTCGTCGAGGTCAACTGCGGCGGCCTCTCGGCGACGTTCCTCGAGTCGGAGCTGTTCGGGCACGAAAAGGGCGCCTTTACCGACGCGAAGCAGCGCCGCCAGGGGCTGTTCGAGCTCGCCGACCGCGGCACCATGTTCCTCGACGAGATCGGAGACTTGGCGCCCGAGCTGCAGCCCAAGCTCCTGAAGGTGCTCGAGACCAAGACGTTCCGGCGGCTGGGCGGCAGCCGCGAGATCACGGTGGACGTGCGCCTCGTCGCGGCGACCAATCGCGATCTCGTCGCGGACGTGGGCGCCGGTCGCTTCCGCGAGGACTTGTACTACCGTTTGAGCGTCATGCCGCTGCGTCTGCCGGCGGTGCGCGAGCGCTCGCGCGACGACCGGCTCGCCCTCCTGACCCGCATCCTCGCCGATTTCGCCCCACAGATGCCGGGGTGCCCCAGCGCCTGCAGCGCGGAGGCGCTGGACCGCCTGCTCTCCGCTCCCTGGCCCGGCAACGTGCGCGAGATGCGCAACGTGGTCGAGCGCGCGATGATCCTGGCCCGCGGCGCGACGCAGCTCGGCGTGGAGCACCTTCCGGCGGACCTGCGCAAGGGGGGTGGGGACAGGCGCCACCAGCCGCAGGCACTCGCGGACGTGGAGCGGGTGCACATCGAGAAGACCCTCAAGTTCCATGGCGGCAACCGCACCCGGTCCGCCCTGGAGCTCGGCATTTCGCGCGCGACGCTGATCAATAAGATTAAGGTGTACGGGCTCGACCTCTGAGGCGACCATGACCGACAAGCCGAAACTGATGGAGCACGACGCGATGGTGTGCCGCTACTGCGGTAACGAAGAGCGCGCTTCGGAGGGGTACCCGTGCGCGGACTGCGGGACCTTCCTCTGTCTCATCTGCTCGTTCCGCGGGATCACCCTGTGCAAGGCGTGCGAGGAGAAGGCGAAGGCCTCGAAACAGGCTTAACCGCCGCCACGCCGCTTGCGGATCTCCCGCTGCACGTCGTCGGGCGAGGTCCCGAGCTCCTTCGCCAGCTTCTGCACCGCGTCCCCCACCCCCGCCCAGTCCCCCGCGGCCGCTAGTGCGGCCAGGGCGATGTCTTCCACGACGGTCGTCCGCTCCTCCAAGTCGCGCGTCCGCACGGCGACTTCGCGCGCCAGCCACTGCTCCAGCTCGCGCCGGTCGACCTCGAGCTGCCGCTGCCGCAGCCCGCCCTGCAACGACAGCTCCAGCTCGTCCAGGTCGACGGGCTTGATGAGGTAATCGTAGGCGCCGAGCTTCAGACACTCGATGGCGGTGCGGGGCTCGTCGATCGCGGTCAGCATTATGATGGCGAGATCGGAGTCGGCGGCCAGCGCCTTGGGGACGAGCTCCACCCCGCTCATGTTCGGCATGCGAATGTCGGACAGCATCACCTGCGGCTGCTCGGCCGCCTGGCGGTCGAGCGCCTCCGCACCGCTCGACGCCTGCAGCACGCGGTAGCCGAGCCGGGTGAGAAACCGGTCCAGCGCCTGGCGGATGCCGTCTTCGTCGTCGACCACCAGCACGGTGGTGGGCTGGTCCTGCGGTTGGGGGTTGGGCATGCGCTAACGTATGTACCCTCCACAAGGCCAGCAAGCGGAGCTAACTTCCGCGCTCCGATGACGTCGTCCGCTCCCACCAGCATCACCGCCGTCCCGGGACTCACCGTGGGTCACTGGACCGACCTACCGCGGGCGACCGGGTGCACTGTCGTGCTCGCGCCCGAGGGCGGGATGCGCGCCGCCGGCGCCGTGCGCGGTCGCGCCACCGGCACCCGCGAGATCGACGCCCTCAGTCCCCGCCACCTGGTCAGCCATGTCGACGCGATTCTCCTCACCGGTGGCTCGGCGTACGGGCTCGGCGCCGCCGACGGCGTGATGCGCTGGCTGGGCGAGCGCCGCCGCGGCCTGCCGCTCGGGCTGGCCGGGGTCGTCCCGATCGTGCCGACCGCCGTGATCTTCGACTTCGATCTGGCACCCGGCGGGAAGGCCGACCGATGGCCGATCGCCGCCGACGCCTATCGGGCGTGCGACGCGGCGTCCGCCGACGTGGCGGAGGGGACGGTCGGGGCGGGCACGGGCGCGACCGTGGGGAAGGCGCTGGGGCCCCGCCGCGCCATGAAAGGCGGCGTCGGCACGTGGGCGGCACGCGGTGGCGACGTCGTGGTGGGGGCGCTCGTGGTCCTGAATGCGGTAGGCAACGTCCTGGATGGCGCGGGATCGATCGTCGCGGGCGCGCGCGGCCCGGACGGCCGGTTCGTGGATGCCCTCGAGCATTTCGCCGCGGGCGGCGCCCCATTCGGCCGCGCCAACACGACGCTCGCCGTGGTCGCCACCAACGCGACCCTGGATCGGCCGGCGCTCGAGAGCCTGGCCCATGCGGCGGGAGACGCGCTCGCCCGCCGCATCGTGCCCTACGGCACCCTGTTCGACGGTGACGTCGTCTTTGCCGTGAGCACCGCCGCGACCGCGCCCGCCTCGCCGCTCCAGGCGGAGGCCCTGGCCGCGCTGGCGGTCCCCGTGGCCGTGGAGCGCGCGGTGCGGCTGGCACGCGGTCTCGGGGACGTGCCCGGCTTGGCCGACGGTGTCAAACCATGACCGGCCATGTGGAGCGCGACGTCGGGGACGTCGAGCGCAAATGGGTGCCCGACCCGCGGCTCGGCGTGCTCGAGGTCGCCGTGCAGCCCGCCGCGCTCACCGGCTGTACCACGAGTCGCGACGCCCTGGAAGATCTGCGTCGCATCGCCGCCGCCGCGCACCGCGCAGCCGACATCCGCCTCCTCCCCGACACATCGGTGCGTGGCGAGCCCGCCGCGGTCACCACCGCCGCCGTCGCGCCGCTGTTGCGCGAGTCGCGGATCGCGGCCGACCGCGTGAGCGAAGTCGTGCACGGCGAGCCGTTGCTGCTGCTCGAGCGACGCGACGGGACATGGCTGCGGGTGCGAGCGCCGGACGGCTACCACGGCTGGCTGCACGCGGGCTACGTGACCACCGGGCCGGACGACTGGGCGGAAGACTGGACGACACGCGCCACGGCACGATCGCTTGGCGCGGAGCTCAAGTTCGAAGATCGGCGCTTCCGGCTGGCCGTGGGGGCGCGCGTCGTGCTCCGCCGGGACGGGCTCGTGGAGACCGCCGATGGGCTCGTGTGGAACGTCGCGTGGGGCCTGGTGCGGCCCGAAGTGGAGTACCGGGCCGAGGCGCGGTTGCTCGCCGCCCCGGAGTGGGCGCTGCGCTGGTTCTCGGGCGCCCCGTATCTGTGGGGGGGACGCACCGAATGGGGCGTCGATTGCTCGGGGTTGGTCCAGGCCACGTACGCGGCGCGAGGCATCGGCCTCCCGCGCGACAGCGATCAGCAAGCCCTGGCGGGCCGGGCGGTCGCGGTTGATGCGGCCGGCGCTGGATATGCCGCCGGGGACGTCCTCTGCTTCGCCGACGGCCGGCGCATTTCTCACGTGGCGCTGTGGGCGGGGACCGGTCACATCGTGCACTCGGCGCTGGCGCGCGGGGGCGTGGCATCGGACGACCTGTTCGCCGACACGCCCACCGCGGAGCGGCTCCGAGGCATGCTCGTGGCCGTGCGGCGCCCAGAGACTCCGCGGGGCTGACCGCCTGCCCGCCCGACCGCCTATTTTTCTCGCATGAAGCTCGTCCTCTTCGACATTGACGGTACCCTGCTCTGGACCGACGGCGCCGGTCGGCGGGCGATTCACCGCGCGCTGCTCGACGAGGCGGGGACCGCGGGGCCGATCGAGCGCTACCGGTTCGACGGCAAGACCGACCCGCAGATCGTGCGTGACCTCCTCTCGCTCGCGGGCCACCCGGCGGCCGAGGATGCCGGTCGCATCGACGCCGTGTGCCGCCGCTACGTGGACCACCTGCGCGCCGAGCTCGCCGCCCCCGCCCAGACGACCAAGCTCATGCCCGGGACGCGGGAGCTGCTCGCCGCGCTCGAGCCGCACGAAACGGGGCAGCGCGCGCTGGTGGGACTGTTGACCGGAAACGTGGCGGCCGGCGCGGCGCTGAAGCTGCGCTCGGCGGGGCTCGACCCGGCGCGCTTCCGAGTCGGAGCCTACGGCTCGGACTCGGCGCGGCGGGCGGACCTGCCGGCGGTCGCCGCACAGCGCGCGGCGGCGCTCACCCGCCGCCGCTTCGCGGGTGCGGACGTGATCGTGATCGGGGACACGCCCGATGACGTCGCGTGCGGCCGACCGATCGGCGCGCGCAGCGTCGCCGTCGCCACCGGCTCCTACGACGTCGCGGCCCTGCGCGCGGCGGGCGCCGCCTACGTGTTCGCCACGCTCGCCGACACGGCCGCGGTGCTCGACGCGATCTTCGCGTGAGCCGGTCCGCCGTCGCTCCCGTCGACGAGCTCGAGGTCAAGGCGCGGGTCGAGGATCCCGACGCGCTGCGCGCCGCGCTGCTGCGCGCCGGCGCACGCCTCGAGTTCCAGGGCGACATGGTCGACCGGCGCTTCGACCGCGGCGCCAGACTGGCGGATCGCGACGAGGTACTGCGGCTGCGGGTGTTCCGGCAGGCCGACGGCGCGCCGGCGTACGGGGTGCTCGCGTGGAAGGGCCCGCACTCGAAACAGGGGCCATACCGTCGCCGCGCCGAAGCAGAGGCGCGCGTGGGAGATCCGGAGGGCGTGGCGACCATCCTCGAGCGGCTCGGCTTCGCCGTGTCGCTGCGCATCGATCGGCGGGTCGAGGTCTATCGTTTGGGGAAGGCCGTGCTGCGCCTCGAGTGGTATCCCGACATGGACGTTCTCATCGAGGTCGAGGGGGAGCCGGCCGGCATCGAGCGGGCGATCGCGGCGACCGGCCTCGGGCGCGCCAGCTTCCTCGCGGAGTCGCTGCCGTACTTCGTCGCCGCCTTCGAGCGGCGCACCGGCCGCGCCGCCCTGCTGGCACGATGAGCCCCGGAGTGAAGATCCCGATGCCGCTGCGCGTGCCGGAACTCGCGTCCTCGCTCGGACGGCTGCTGGTGCCGCGCCGCCTGGAAGAGCCGTGGGTGCCGCTCGACGACCTCCGCGAAGACCTGGCGACGCGCGTGATGGAGCTGGGAGGCCAGGCACGGGTCGCCGCGGCGCGCGAGGAGCGTGCCCGGGTGGTCGAGGCCGTGGGCCGCCGCGCGTGGTTGGAGGCGTGGGAAGTCGCGGTGCGGCAGGCGGCCGAGCGCGTGACGGCCGCGCTGGACGGGGAAATCGAGCGCGCGGCCCGGCGCGTCCGGATGCCCGGCCGGCAGCGCCGCCGGCGGCTGCTCACGGGGCCTGAAAAACGCGCGATCGCCGCCCGACTCGCCGCCGGCGGTGAATCGTTCGTGGCCGCCCTCGACGTGCTCGACGGCGCGGCGCTCGGGGCCCGCGACGCCGGCGTGCTCGACAAGACGACGCACGCCGAGTGGCAGGACGCGCTGCGGGCGGCGGCCCGGCGGCTGGAGGCGGCATGGCTCGCACTCGAGACGGCGGTGGCCGAGGAACGGCGACGCTGGGCGGTCGAGACGGATGCCATCGCGCGGTGGCGACCATCCCTGTGGCCCGTGATCGTTCTGTGGACGCCGCTCGCGGCCGGGCTCATCTGGCTGGGGCTGGTGCTCGGCGGCTACCTTCGCGCCCCGGCATGGCTCGCGGCATGGTTGGGCTTCTGAGCGCGATCGGCGTCGGCGTCGACCTCGTGGAGGTGTCGCGCGTCGCCGCGATCATCGCCGACAAGGGCGCTCGAGTCTTCGAGCGCTTGCTCACACGCGATGAGCGCGCGTATTGCGAGAGCCGACCCGACCCGGCGACCCACGTGGCCGTCCGGCTCGCGGCCAAGGAAGCGGTCTACAAGGCGCTGCAGGGCACGGCCGTGGCGCGCGGCATCGGCTGGCGCGAGATCGAGATCACGCGAGCGCCCGACGGCCGGCCCGATGTGCGTCTCAGCGGCACGGCGGCCGAGCGGGCGCGCGAGCTGGGAGTGGGGCGCGTGCTGCTGTCGCTTTCCCACACCCACCTCGCGGCCGTGGCGGTGGTCGTGTTGGAGCGCGTGTGATGGGTCGCCTTGCATTCCCGACAGAATTACTCTAGTATTGAAAATCCCCCTCTTGAGAACCGCTCCCATCTACTGTAAGTCACTGGTCGGCTTGCTGTTGGGCACGTGCATCACGGCGCCGGCAGGGGCGCAGGCGATGGACTCGCTGGCCGTGGCCCGACGCATCGTGGCTGCCGCCTCGCTCGCCGCCAAGGAGTACGCCATCGGGGTTGCGCCCCGCGGGGGCCGGGTGACGAATCCCGAGGAAGTCTCGGAGGCCAAGCAGTTTCTCGACCAGGCCCGGCTCGACGTCGGCTCGCTCCCTCGGGCGGTGCGGGCGACCGCCGACTCCGACCTCGTGGCCCTGCACGCACTGCTCGACCGGGCCGCACCCCCGGACTCGGTCGCGGCGCGGGCCGGACTGCTCGTGCAGCACATCGCGACCGCTGTTGGAGATGCGCTCGAAACCTTCCCTTCGCGCCCGCCGTCGCTGGTGCGCGGTGCGGCCGTCTACCAGGAGCAGTGCGCGCAGTGCCACGGTGCGACCGGGCGCGGTGACGGACCGAAAGCGAAGCAGTTGCAGGGCCCCCCGCCCGCGAGCCTCGCCGATCGCCAAGCGATGAGCGCCGTCTCCCCGCTGGACGTGTATCGCAAGCTCACGCTCGGCGTGGCCGGCACGGCGATGCCACAGTTCGAGGAGACGCTGTCCCCCGAGGACCGCTGGGCCGTAGCCACGTACGTGGCCACACTGCGCGCCGACGAGGGGCTCGTCCGCGAGGGCGAGGGGCGGTACGCGACGACGTGCGCTTCGTGCCACGGCGCCACCGGCGGCGGCGACGGTCCGCTTGCCGCCACGCTCTCGGTCCGGCCGCCCGCGCTGCGGGACCTCGCCGTCCAAGGCCGGTTCACCGACCGCGAGCTCGAGGAGCTCATTCTGCGGGGCCGTCCGGGGACGGCGATGCCCGGGTTTGCGCGTACGTTGGACCCCGGGGACGCCGCCAAGATCGTGGCGTTCCTGCGGGTGCTGCCCACGGCCGAGCGGCAGAAGTACGAGGCGTCCCCGGCGGCCGCCACGTTCTCCGTGGTGCGGCGCCAGCTCGACTCGGCAATGGCACTCCGGTCCGACAAGATCGCGTTTGACGCCTACCTCACGTTCGAACAGGTGGAGACGGACGTGCGGCTGAGGAACTCCGGCCTGGCGAGCGAGCTCGAGCAGGCGTTCACCCTGCTGCGCGCGCGGACGGCGGCGGGCGCCGGCCCGGACGAGCTCGGTGCGATCCACGCCCGGCTGCTCGCCGATCTGGAGCGCGCCGAGCGGCTGGTCGCCGACCGGAGTTCGGGCGCCAGCCTGTTCGTGCAGTCGTTCGTGCTGCTGCTGCGGGAAGGGTTCGAGGCGATCCTGATCGTGGCGGCGCTGATGGCGTTTCTCTCGAAAGCCGGCGCCGTCGAGCGCCGGCGTCACGTGGCGCGAGGGGCCTGGGCCGCAGTCGCCGCGAGCGCCGCCACCGCGGTGGTGATCGAGCTGCTGTTCGAGATCACGCCGGGCCAGCGGGAAGCGCTCGAGGGCGGGACCATGCTCCTCGCCACCGCCGTGCTGTTCTACGTCAGCTATTGGCTGCTCTCCAAGATCGAGGTGGCCAAGTGGAACGCCTTCGTCCAGGGCCGGATGGAGGACGCGCTGTCGACCGGCTCCGGGTTCGCGCTCTCGTCGGTGGCCTTCCTCGCGGTCTATCGCGAGGGCTTCGAGACCATCCTGTTCTACAAGGCGCTGCTCTCCTCGGCGGGATCGACCAGCGCGGCGGGAGTGGCGGGAGTCATGGCAGGGATCGCGGCGGCTGGGTTGGCGTTGGTGATCGTCTACGTGGCAGTCAGCCGCTTCGGGATGAAGGTCCCGCTCAAGCCCTTCTTCGCGGTGACGAGCGCGATGCTCTACTACATGGCGTTCGTGTTCGCGGGGAAGGGGATCGCGGACCTGCAGGAGTCGGGACTGGTGCGGGTGAGCGTGGTTCGGTGGGCGCCCCGCATCCCCGTCCTGGGTATCTATCCCACCGTGCAATCGCTGGCACTCCAGCTGCTGCTCCTCGTCCTGCTGCTCGTGGCCGTGGTGTGGCTGCAGCGGAACCGTTTCGGCGGCACGGGGGCGGACCGCCGCCGGCCGTCGTTCCCGTAGCCCGCGTCTACCGTGTCGGCTGCGCCTGGGGTTGCGGCTTGAGTGCGGCGGGCACGGCCACGGTCGCGGGCTCGGGGGCGCGCAGTCGCTGCATCAGCCATACACCCGCGAGCACCAACAGCACGCTGGTCACCTGCGCTAGGGTGAACGGTCCCAGCAGTCGATCGTCCTTCGCGCGCACGATCTCGACCAGGAAGCGCTCCGTCCCGGCCAGCACGAGATAGACGCCGAACCGCCAACCCGTGCCGTGCCGGTGGTCCCGCAGCCGCCACAACAACGCGAACGCCGACAGCATCAGCGCCGTCTCGTAGATCTGCGTCGGGTGCACCGCCACGACCTGCATGGGGTCGGTGCCGGGCGGGAAGCGCACGTGCATGTTGCTCAGCTCGGCCACCGTGGTGGGTGGAAGTCCGCGCGGGAACTTCATCGCCCAGGGCAGGGTCGACGGGATGCCGTAGTCGTCGTTGACCAGGAAGCACCCGACGCGTCCCAGCGCGTAGCCGAGGGCGAGAGGGGCGGCGGTGAGCTCCATCGTCCAGCGGGCGGGCACGCGCTTCCACCACCCGGTTGCGAGCACGGCCGCCACGCCCCCGAGAAAGCCCCCGTACCAAACGAACCCGCCGCGCCGCAACAGCGCTTCCCATTCGCCCGTCAGCAGCACATACCAGATCTTGGCCCCCACGATGCCGCCGAGCACGGCGGCGAACACGATGTCGGCTGCGTACTCCTCGGCCATCCCTCGGCGCCGCAGATCGACCTGGATCGCCCACCCCGCCATGAGGAAGGCGACCATCATCATCAGCCCGTATCCCGTGACCTGCAGGGGACCCAGATGGATGAACAGGATGTCGATCCGGGGCAGCGGGATCGTGAACCCGAAGGGATAAATCGTCATGGGCGGGCCGCGTCGAGTGTGGTGGGTACCGGCTCCAGGCCGGGCAGCGGCAGGTCCGCCCGGGCATCCAGCGTCCAGTCACTGCGCTCGCCCAGGCCGAGACGGTACCACCCGGCACGGGCGATCATGGCGGCGTTGTCGGCGTTCAAGCGCGGGCTCGCGACGGCGACGCGGGCGAGTCCTCCGTCGGAGAGGCGCCGGGCGGCGAGCCCGGCGAGCGCCCGGCTGCACGCCACGCCGCCACCCAGCACGGCGGTCCGGTGGCCCGTGGCGCGGACCGCTCGCTCGAGTTTGGTGACCAGCACGTCGAGCACGGCGTCCTGGAACGCGCGCGCCAGATGCGGCCGGTCGCGGTCGAGATCGTCGCTCGAGCGCACGGCTCGCAGCACCGCGGTCTTGAGACCGGAGAAGGAGAACTCGAAGCCCTCGTCCCGCATCGGACGCGGGAACGAGAAGCGGCTCGGATCTCCCTGGGCCGCGAGCCGCTCGATCGCCGGGCCGCCCGGATACCCCAGGCCCAGAAGCGTCGCGACCTTGTCGAACGCCTCGCCGGCCGCGTCGTCGCGGGTCGCGCCCAGCAGGCGGTAGCGCCCCCAGGCGGGAACGTCGAGCAGCAGCGTGTGACCTCCCGACACGAGCAGCGCGACGAACGGCGGTGCCAGGTCCGGGTCCTCTACGAGCGGGGCGAAGAGATGCCCCTCCATATGATGAACGCCGATCAGCTCGCGGTCGCCGGCATAGGCCAGCGCCTTGGCGTAGGCCACCCCGACCAGGAGCGCGCCGACGAGTCCCGGGCCCTGGGTCACCGCGACGGCGTCCACGGCGCTCCAGCTGAGACCGGCCTCCGCGAGCGCGCGGTCGACCACCGCCGGCAGCGCCGCCAAATGCGCCCGGCTCGCGAGCTCCGGCACCACGCCCCCGAACACCTGGTGCACGTCCTGGGACAAGATCACGAGCCCGGCGAGCTCGGGACGGCGGCCCTCGCCCACCAGCACGGCGGCCGAGGTCTCGTCGCACGAGGTCTCGATCCCGAGGACGACGTCAGCCACGTCCGGTCTTGCGCCTCAGCGAGACGGAATCGGGCACGGCGTGCGCAACGATGCCGGGAGGCGCGCTCACCGTGAGGCGCGCGTAGCCGCCCGGTCCCGCCTTGCCGACGAGGTGCGCCACCACCCGCACGCTGTCGCGTGTCAGGGCGTTCACCCGCGATTCGGGGCCCCGCACCGTCACCCCCACGCGCTCGACCGAGAGCAGGAACCCCGTGAAGCCCGACGCCGCGGTCGTGATCGGGACGCCCGAGAGCGAGCGCTCGATGATCGCCGTAACCTCGCCCGCCATGCGCACCTCCTTGGGGGCGATGCGGACGATGCCGAGCGGAGCCGTATCGAGCGGGACGGTACGGAAGAACGGGCCGTTCACACTGGAGATGACCGTGGGCAGCGTGGTCACCGAGTCGATCTGGGCGACGCTCTTGGCCGGGCCGATGACGCGCGCCATGCTCGGCGTGATGGACAGCCCGCGCATCACGTACCCCGACTCGGCCTCGACGCGCACGAGCGGCACGATCCGTACGTCCTTGTGCACGACTGAATCCAGCACGACCTCGATGTCGCGCGGGCGGATGTCGGCGACCTGCACGTCGCTGCCCTTGGGGAGCTCGATATCGGTCGGCTGCAGCTGCACGTGCCACGCCGACGCCGAGAAGGTGTCGGGAATGACCTTCCGGATCACGCGCGGGAAGGAGCGGAGCTTGATGATCTCACTCCCCTTGCCGGTGATGACGACCGCCACACCCGCCGGTTGCTGGCGTAGGGTGCGTCCGGGTGGGACGACGACGGCGAGCCGCATGGCGAAGCTCTGCGTCAACGGCTGCTGAGCCGCGACCGCCACGTACAACATGATGGCGAAGAAACCGGCCGCGAGCTTGATCGGCCAGTTGCGCACGAGCAGCTGCGCGAGGTTAGCGCGGACGCTCATCTCTCATCTCTCATCTCTCATCTCTCATCAAGGAGCCGCCGGACCAACGTTTCGTTGACGGGGCCGTCCCACTCGGAGGCCCCGATCACTTTCTTGATGATCACGCCGTCGGGGCTGATCATCCAGCTCTCGGGGACGCCCGTGGCCTGGTACGTCCCCTTCATCGCTCCCGACTGGTCGTGCAGAAT
>QHTP01000169.1 GCA_003220855.1 Gemmatimonadota bacterium | reverse complement strand
CTCGATCCGTGCTGCCCGCTCTTCACGAGTGGCCGCTGGAAACATTCCGCCGCGACACACACTCGAGACGCGGACGCCCGCGTCACGCAGCAGGGAGGCCGCCGCCTTCACGCCCAGCTCGACGAGTTTGTCGCGCCACACGGCGACGTACGGCACGCCGTGTCGGGCGCAGGCGTCGACGACTTGCTTGAGACTCGCGCGCTCGGCGGTGATCTGATTGAAGCTGAGCCGCGCGAGGTCGTCCATCGGTCAGTCCACGCCCGCGAGCGCCAGTACCCGCCGCATCCGATCCACCGCGCTATCGGGGTCTACGAGCAGCCCCGCCGCGTCCGCGAGCCGGAACAGCTCGGCGAGGTGCGGCACGGAGCGCCAGCTCTCGGCGCCACCGATCATCCGGAAATGCGGCTGATGGCCGTTCAGGTAGGCGAGGAACACGATCCCGGTCTTGTACGCATGGGTCGGGGTCTGGAAGATGTGACGCGCCAGCGGCACCGTGGGCTCGAGTGCCGCGCGATAGGCCGGCACGTCGCCGCGGTCGAGCGCCTGCAGCGCGGCCGATGCCGCGGGCGCAATCGCGTCGAAGATGCCGAGCAGCGCGTCGCTGTGACCACGCGCGTCGCCAAGAATGAGGCGGTCGTAGTTGCAGTCGTCACCGGTGTACAGGCGGACGCCGGCGGGAAGCCGGCGACGCATCGCGACCTCGCGCCCGGCGTCGAGCAGGGAGATCTTGATCCCGTCGATCTTGGCGTGGTGCTCGCAGATGATCCCCAGGCAGGCGTCCATGGCCTCGTCGACGTCACGTGAGCCCCAGTAGCCGGCGACCTGGGGATCGAACACGTCGCCGAGCCAGTGGAGAATCACGGGGTGAGTGACCCGCCGAAGCACGGTTCCGTAAACGCGGGCGTAGTCGTCCGGCCCGCGCGCCGCGCGCGCCAGGGCCCGGCTCGCCATCAGGATCACCCGTCCACCCTGCCCTTCCACGTAACTGACCTGCTCCTCGTAGGCGCGCTCCACCTCGGCCAGCGTGACGCCGCCGGCCGGGGCGAGCTGGTCGGTTCCCGCGCCGCACGCAATCGCCCCACCGGTCGCGCGCGCTTCGGCGAGCGAGCGGCGGATCAGCTCCTGCGCCGCGCGCCAGTCGAGCCCCATGCCGCGCTGGGCCGTGTCCATCGCTTCGGCGACACCGAGACCGAGAGACCAGAGGAGGCGGCGATACGCGAGCGTGGCGTCCCAGTCGATGAATGCATCGGCGAGCGGATCAGCGTCGGCCAGGGGGTCGCTCACGACGTGCGCGGCCGCGTAGGCTACCCTGCACCGAATCGGTTCGGCAGGCACCGGCCACACACGCGGCGCGTGCAGCGTGTACGGGGCGACGCTACCGTCGGCCAGGGGCAGGTGGATGACGCCCGCGGGCACGCGGTGCCGGCCGCCGAGGGCGGCGTCCCCGCCGGGCGGAGCCGCCTGCCCACGGGCGAGATCCGCGACCTCCACCCACCGCCGTTCCGCCCACGACTGGAGCGCCAGCTCCGCGAGCTGGACCCCCTTCGCGCCCTCGTAGAAATCGTGCGGGAACGGGGCGCCCGTGGCGACATGCAGGAGGAACCGCTCCCATTGGAGCTTGAAGGCGTTGTCGAACCGGCCGTCGTCGGGCAAGTCCTGCCATGAAGCCTGATAATCGACGTCGTTGGGCTCATCGGGACTCCACACCGCACGCGGCGTGTCGGCGCGGCGCTGGATCCTGCAGCCGTGCAAGGTCGCCACGGCGCTCCCCAGCGTACCATCGACTTGGATCTGCAACAGGTCATCGCGGTACACGCGCACCGCCCACGACGAGTTGAACTGCGCGAGGATCTCCCCGTCGGGACCGTCCAGCGCGAACGTGGCGTACGCAGCGTCGTCGGCCGTCGCGGCGTAGCGGCGGCCCTGCTCGCCCACGCGCTCGGGGATGAGCCGGACACCGGTGCACTGCACGGCGGTGACCGGGCCGAAGGTGTGGTCGAGCAGGTAGCGCCAGTGGGGGAACATGTCGAGCACGATTCCGCCGCCATCTTCCTGGCGGTAATTCCAGGATGGGCGCTGTGGGGGCGTTCCCGCGTCGTCGCCCTCGAACACCCAGTACCCGAATTCGCCGCGCACGCTCAGGATGCGGCCGAAGAACCCGTCTTCCACCAATCGCTTGAGCTTACGGATGCCGGGGAGGAACAGCTTGTCCTGCACGACGCCGTGCTTCACGCCGCGCCGGCTGGCCGACCGTGCGAGCTCGAGCGCCTCGGCCATGGTCGCGGCGACCGGCTTCTCGCAGTAGACGTGCTTGCCGGCCGCGATGGCGCGACGCACGTGGCTGACGCGGAGGCTCGTCACCGTGGCGTCGAAGTAGATCTCGTCCGCCGGGTTCGCGAGGCAGGCGTCCAGGTCGGTCGAGACGCGCGTCAGGCCGTGCGCGGCGGCGATCTCCCGTAGCTTCGCCTCGTTTCTTCCCACCAGGATCGGGTCGGGGACGAGCCGGTCGCCGCCGGGCACGGGAACGCCGCCCTGCTCCCGGATGGCGAGGATCGAGCGCACGAGGTGCTGGTTCAGCCCCATGCGCCCGGTGACGCCGTTCATAATGACGCCGATTCTCATGTCCTTACCCCCTATCCCCCTCTCCCTTCGGGAGAGGGGGGACTAAACGCGTCCCCGGGTTCCCCCTCTCCTGGAAGGAGAGGGGGTCAGGGGGTGAGGATCCGAGAGCGACAGGGGGTGAGGACGGCAGGAATGAAATCGCGGCCGCGCCCGCGAGCGCGAAGCCGATCAGCACGAGGAAGCCGGTGCCGTAGGTCGCGCTCACGTCCCGCAGCCGCCCCACGAGCACGGGCGCGACTGCTTCCGCGACGCCGTCGGCGGTGAGCACGACACCCATGACCCGGCCGAGCACACCCACACCGAACAGCTCCGCGGCCATGAGCGGGATCAGCATGTACTCGCCGCCCAGGCCGATGCCGAAGACGACGGCGAACAGGTAGATCGCTCCCGGCGTGCCGACCAGGAACAAGAGCGGGATTGCCGACGCGACCAGCACATAGATCAGCAGCATGACGTACTTCTTCGGGAACCGGTCCGCCAGCCACCCCATACCCAGCCGACCGACGAGGCTGGAGGCGAGCACCAACGACGCGATCTGTGCGGCCGCCCCTTGCGTGAACCCGTGATCGAGACTGAGGAAAAGCTTCAAGTGCTGGTTCGTCCCGCCGACGGCGGCGATCGAGCACACGCTGCCGGCGAGCAGAAGATAGAACGCTGGTGCACGGAACACTCGGCCGACCGGGGGTCGGGGGAGGTCGGGGGAGGTTGCGGAGGACGGCGACTCCCTGACGAAGAGGGCGAGTGGCAAGGCCGCGACGACGATGAGCAGTCCGAGCGCCTGCAGCGCGCCCTGCCACCCGACGGCCCGCGTCAGCCACACCGCCAGGAACGGCACCAACGCGCCTCCGATGCCGATTCCGAGATAAGCGAATCCCATGGCACGGCCGCGTGCCGCTGTGAACCAGCGCGACAACAGCACCTGGTTGGGCAGCGGGCCGCCGCACACATTGCCGAGCGCGTTGAAGAGATAGAAGAAGTAGAAGCCGGCCAAGGTGCGGATCATCCCCAGCCCCACGAGAGCGATCCCCGCCATCACGATCCCCGCGACCATGAGTCGCCGCGGGCCGAAGCGGTCCACCAGCCAGCCGGCGAGAAAGCCGAACAGCGGCCCGACGATCAGCTTGGAGATCGCGTTGCCCGACGTGACCTGGGCGCGGGACCATCCGAACTCGCGCACCATGGAGTCGTAAAAGAACGGCAGGCCGTAGAGGGCGATGCCGACGATCGCGAACAGCGCAAAGAAGGACGTCGCCGCGACCTGTGCCTGCGCGGCACGGGTGCTCACAGCTTGCCGCGCTTGAGCTCGCCCACCGCGTAGTCCACCGCGCGCGCGGTGAGCGCCATGTAGGTGAGCGACGGATTCACGCAAGACGAGCTCGCCATGCACGCGCCGTCGGTGACGAACAGGTTGGGCACGTCGTGCGCCTGGTTGTGGGCGTTGAGTACGGACGTCCTGGGATCACGGCCCATGCGCGCCGTCCCCATCTCATGCACGCTGAACCCCGGCGGGCCGTCGTGGTCGTACGTCTCGACCTCCTTGCACCCCGCCGCCTCGAGCATCTCGGCCGACTGGGTCTTTACGTCTTCGCGGATAGCGCGCTCGTTTTCGCTCCAGGCACAGTGCACCCGCAACAGCGGGATCCCCCACTGGTCCGTGCGCGCGGGGTCGAGATCGACGTAGTTCTCCTGGCGCGGCAGACACTCGCCGTATCCCTGCAGCGTCATCTGCCACGCGCCGGGCTCCCGCAGCTGCCGCTTCAACTCCGCCCCCAGTGCGGGCAGCTCCGTGCCGCGCGTCCAGCCGTCCCGTCCCGCGCCCGCCTGGAGCCCATAGCCACGGACGAACCCCAGCTTGGCGTCTCCCCTGCCGCCGAGATTGCGGAACCGCGGGACGTACGTCCCGGTCGGCCGCCGGCCGTACACGTACTTGTCCTCGAGGCCGGGCACGGTGCCGCTGGCACCGGCCTTGGAGATGTGGTCCATCAGGTTGTGGCCCACTGCGCCGCTCGAGTTGGCGAGTCCCGTCGCAAAGCGGCGCGTCGCAGAGCTCAGGAGAATCTGCGCGGTGCCGAGCGTCGAGGCGCAGAGAAAGATCAGGCGCCCGGCGTACTCGCGCGTCTCTTTCGTATTCCGGTCGATCACGCGCACGCCGGTCGCCCGATCCTTGCGCTCGTCGTACGTCACGCTGTGCACGATCGCATCGGTCACGATGGTGAGTCTGCGGGTGCGTTGCGCCGCCGGTAACGTCGCGCTCAAGCTCGAGAAGTAACCGCCGTAGCTGCAGCCGCGGGCGCACTGGTTCCGGGCCCGGCACGGCCCGCGGCCGTCGAGCGCCTGCGTGAGATTCGCGACCCGCGTGATCGTCATGTGGCGCCCGGGGAACGCGCGCTCGATCCCGCGCTTCACGACGTGCTCGGCGCAGTTCAATTCCCAGGGAGGCAGGAACTCGCCGTCGGGCAGGTGCGGCAGACCCAGTCGCTCGCCGCTCACCCCGACGAAGCGCTCGACGTGGGCGTACCAGGGGGCCAGGTCTTTGTAGCGGATCGGCCAGTCGACACCGTGGCCGTCCCTCAGATTCGCCTCGAAGTCGAGGTCGCTCCAGCGCCAGCACAGCCGGCCCCAGATCAGGCTGCGCCCGCCCAGCTGGTAGCCCCGGATCCAGCGGAACGGCTGGTCGTGGGGCGTGACGTAGGGATGCTCGCGATCGTTCACGAAAAAGTGTCGGGTCGCCTCGCCGAACGCGTAGTTCTTGCTCTGGATGGGGTAGTCGCGCTCGTACAGCGCCTGCTCGCCGCGGCCGCGGTGGGGGAGCTGCCAGGGCTGCAGCCACTCCGTGACGTAGTCCTTCCCGTGCTCCACGTGCCGGCCGCGCTCGAGCACGAGCGTCTTCAACCCGTTCTCGCACAGCTCCTTGGCGGCCCAGCCGCCCGTGATGCCTGAGCCGACGACGATGGCGTCGTAGAGATCGTCTCGGGTCACACCGCCCACGTCCGGCCGACCTGCCCGAGAGGGACGCACCCGTCGTAACGGCCCGGAACCGGGACATGGTGCAGCTCGCGCGTGGCGCCGATCTCGGATGTGTAATAGCCGACGAGCGTCAGGTCCTTGAGCGTGCGGAAGAACGGTGCCGCCTCGCGATCCAGCCGCTCGAGCAGGGCGCGCTGCTGGTCCGGCGTGCTCGCTTGAAAGGCGCGGCCGAGGTCCGTCAGGCCGGCCACGAAGCGCTCCCGCTCCCCGGCCCGGTACGACTCCGCCAGCAGCGCGTCGATGAACCGGTGGACCCCCACGGCACGGGCCCCCGGGGTGTCCGTCGCAGGCAGAATCTGCTCGGCGATGGTGGCCACGAGCTCGGCCTGGTCCGGCGTGAGGGCGCGGGGACGCCAAGCGGCGTCCGGCGTACCACGCGCCTCGCACCCCGCCAGCACGCCCGCGGCGAGCGGCGCGGAGAGCACGCCGCCCAACACGAGAGCGGCCTGGCGCAGCGCTTCCCGCCGGTCAATGGCAGTGGGTGACGTCATGAGCGTATGACTATGGTGCGGCGCGCGGCGCTGCGTCGCAAGACATGCGCCCGCCCTCGCCGCGCCGTCGCAGCGTCGGTCGGGTCCCGCACTACGCCCGCGCCGCGTCGCGGCTGCGCGACACCCGTAGGACGCGAGCATCGCGCCACCGATCGCGGCGCGTGGCGTCACGCACCGCGTGACCGACGTCACGAGGGGCACGGCGCTTGCGGTCGCACGCTGAAACTGGAACGCCGTCGACCGGGAGGATCGATGCGGACGCGCCGTCGCACCGCCGTTTCTCCGAGCCTTTCCCTTTCCTTACTGCTTTGCGTGCTGCTGCCGCTCCGAGTGGGGCGGGCCCAGCAGGTGGCCGAGCAGGCGGGGCCTGTCGCCCCTGAGACCGGTGTGATCGCCGGGGTCGTGACCGCACAGGAGACCGGCCTCGCTCTCCCCGAAGTCCGCGTCACCATCCTGGGTACCCGCTTCGCCGCTACCGCCGATCACGACGGTAAGTTCACCATCGCCTACGTTCCGCCAGGGACCTATCACCTCCAGGCGCGCGTGATCGGCTACGCCGTCGGCGAGGTCGAGGGCGTGGTCGTGACCGCCGGCCAGACGGTGAGTGCGGACATCCGCCTCCAGTCGCTGCCGGTCGCCCTGCAAGAGGTCGTCGTGGTCGGCTACGGCACCCAGGTCCGCAGGGACATCACGGGCTCCATATCGTCCATCGCGGCCGCGGATCTGAAAAGCACGCCCACCGTGAACACGGTCGACGCTATCCAGGGACGGGTGGCGGGCGTGGACATCGTCACCACCGGCCAGAAGCCGGGCGACGGCGTCCGGGTCCGCGTGCGGGGCGCGCGCTCGATCACGGCCGGCAACGATCCGCTGTACGTGGTGGACGGGATTCCGGCGGCGGGTGTCACCGATTTGAACCCGAACGACATCGCGTCGATCGAGGTCCTGAAGGATGCGTCGGCCACGGCGATCTACGGCTCGCGGGGCGCGAACGGCGTAGTGCTCATCACCACGCGGCAGGGCGGTGCGGGACCGACCACCTTCACCTACGACAGCTACGTCGGGATCCAGCAGGAGCGATCCCGGGTGCAGATGATGAACGGCCAGCAGTACGCACAGCTCAAGCG
Organism: Gemmatimonadota bacterium; assembly: GCA_003220855.1. Taxonomy (GTDB): domain Bacteria; phylum Gemmatimonadota; class Gemmatimonadetes; order Gemmatimonadales; family GWC2-71-9; genus AG41. Next base: position 7,498 of record QHTP01000169.1, on the reverse strand, counting down.
CGACGCCAATCGCACGGTCGGGAACTACCATTGCGACGTCGGCGTAGCGGCCTGCGATTCCGGCGATGCGCAACTGTTCTTGCCGGTCGAGCTGGCGTCGATCCAGACGGGGCGCTCCACCAATTGGCAGGATCTGGTGCTGCGGGAAGGCCAGCAGGTCAACAACGAGATCCGCATCGCGGGCGGCGACGAGCGGACGCGCTTCGCATTGAGCGGGGGACTGCTCACGCAGCGGGGCATCCTGCAGGGTCAGGATTTCACGCGGCGGTCGCTGCGACTCAATTTTAACCACGAGTTGAACGACCGCCTCAAGGTGGGAAGCTCGGCGTCGCTGGTCCGGACCGAGCAGAAGCTGGGCAGAGGCGACGGCGTCTACAGCGAGGCGCTCCTCAACAACCCTCTCGCCGTGCCGTATGACAGCGCGGGGAACCTCCTCTTCAAGCCGACGCCCGACGGGCAGCGCGTGAACCCGCTCTCGGACGTGCAGAACTGGATCGACGACCGGTCGAACACGCTGGTGTCCGGCACCTTGTTCGCCGACTACCGCCTGTCGGACGCACTCTCCTGGCGATTGAACTTCGGCGGCAACGTGAGCTCGAACCGCCGTGGCGTGTTCCAGGGAGCCCAGACCCAGGTCAATCAGGGCAGCAGCGCGGACGCGGGGCTGTGGGACGACCGCACCACGGCATACACGTTGGACAACATCCTGACGTTTCGCCGCAACCTGGGCAGCGACCACCGCGTCGACCTCACCCTGCTGTACAGCATCCAGCAGCAGCGGACCGAGAACGACACGCTGCACGCCACCGGGCTTCCCTACGAGCGACAGCAGTTCTACGACATCGGGTCCGCCGCCCATATCGACGGCATGGGCAGTGACCTGACGACATGGGCGTTGCAATCGTACATGGCGCGCGTGAATTACGCGCTCAAGGACCGCTATCTCCTCACGTTGACGACGCGCGTCGACGGTTCATCCCGGCTCGCCCCCGGGCACAAGTACGCCGTCTTCCCGTCGGTGGCACTTGCCTGGCGGCTGAGCGAGGAAGGCTTCATCCGGCGCACCAACCTCTTCTCCGATCTGAAGCTGCGGGCCAGCTACGGGCACACCGGCAACACGGCGATCGACCCGTATCAGACGCTCGGGTCCTTGACCCGCGTGACCTATTCGTTCGACAACAACGCGGCGCTCGGATACCGTCCCGGCACGTTGCCGAACCCGAACCTCAAGTGGGAGAACACCGGCCAATTGGACCTCGGGCTGGAGTTCACCGCGCTGCACGGCCGCTTGTCGGGCTCCGTCGACTACTATCGGGCGGACACGAAGGACCTGATCATGCGGCGGCAGATCCCCCCGACCAACGGGTACACCAGCATCCTTCAGAACATCGGGTCGACGCGCAACACCGGCCTGGAGGTGGCCCTGTCCTTCGTGCCGGTCGAGGACTGGCACGGGCTCCGCTGGAGCCAGGACCTCAACTGGTCCACGAACCACAACCGGATCGTGAGCCTGTACGGTGGCGTGGACGATGTCCTGAACCGCTGGTTCATCGGGCAGCCCATCGACGTGTACTACGACTACAACTTCGTGGGAATCTGGCAGGCGCAAGACTCCCTCTTGGCCAAGCAATACAAAGCGAAGCCCGGACAGATCCGCGTCGCCGACGTGAACGGCGACGGGAAGATCGACGGCAACGACCGGGTCATCCTCGGCACGCCGTTCCCCGCCTGGACGGGGAGCATGACGAGCCGGTTCGACTGGAAGCGATTCGACCTCTCGGTCATGGCGGTCGCCCGGATCGATTTCATGGCGAACGACCAGTTCGTCGTGGGCGAGAGCACGATGCAGGGTCGCTACAACAACCTCGTCACGGACTACTGGACGCCGACCCACCCCTCGAATACCGAGTCCCGCCCCACCGCGAATCAGGAGAATCCGCCGTTCGGCGACACGCGGCGCTACGAGGACGGGTCGTTCATCCGCGTCCGCAGCATCACGCTGGGCTACACGCTGCCCGGCATCCATGGCGGGCCGTGGCACGCCAGGTCGCTGCGGTTGTACGTGACGGCGCTCGATCCGTTCTTGTTCACGCGCTTCCGGGGGCTGGACCCGGAGTCGCGGACGGGCACGGGCGACCGGACGAGCGCGGGCTACGCGGAGGCCGCCGCCACGCCGAGCTACCGGACGCTGTTGACCGGCGTCACGCTGGGTTTCTAAAGGCCGGGAGGCCCGCATGTCGAGACGCACGATCGCACTGCTGAGCGCCGCGCTGCTGAGCCTCGCCGCCTGCGTGGACTTGAACGAAGACCTGATCAGCGGCCTGGCCAATCAGCCGTACCCGACGCCCGACGTGTTCCAGGCGCTGGTCAACGCCAGCTACGAGCCGTTGCGAAGCTTCTACGCGCAGGAGCGCGGGTTCACGCTCACCGAGTTCGGGACCGACATCTATACCGAGGGCGCCGACGGGAGCTACAAGTACGTCAACGAGTATACGGCGCAACTGAACCCCGACGTCGACTTCATCCGCGACACCTGGGCCGACTTCTATCGGGCGATCAACACGGCCAACACGGCGATCGCCCAGGCGGCGACGGTGCAGATGGATTCGAGCCTCAAGACGCAGCGCCTGGCCGAAGTGCGCTTCCTCCGGGCGCTCTATTACTTCGACCTGGTGCAGATGTACGGGCCCCTCACCCTCAAGTTCGACCCGACCACGACCCCGACCACCGAGGCTACGCGCGCGCCGGTGGACAGCGTGTACGAGGCGATCATCAACGACCTGAAGTTCGCCGAAGCGAATCTCCCCGCCGTGGCCAAGGACTACGGCCGCGCCACCAAGGGCGCGGCGCAGCACCTGTTGGCCAAGGTCTACCTGACCCGGCTGCGCGACGCCGATTCCGCCACCGACGAAGCGGCGAAACGGCAGGCCGGCGACTTCGCCAACGCCGCCGACTACGCACAGCGAGTGATCAACTCGGGCCAGTATGCGCTGCTGCCGCGGTTCAGCGACGTGTTCGACTTCAGCAACGAGAAGAACGCGGAGGTCATCTGGTCGGTCCAGTTCACGAACGATCCGCTGACCACCGGGAACGGCAACCAGGGGCACCTGTTCTTCCTGATGGAGTACGACGTGCTGCCCGGGATGCAGCGCGACATCGCCAACGGGCGTCCGTTCAAGCGGTTTCGGCCCACGACGTTCTTCTTGAACCTGTTCGATCGCACCAAGGACTCGCGCTACCAGAGTCAGTTCACCCGCGTGTGGTACGCCAACAATGCGGCGACCATTCCGAAGAACGATTCGGGCGCTCCGAAATTCCAGCTGGGCGACACGGCGGTCTAAGTTCGCAGATCCGTTCCGGCTCAGCGTCAACGAGACGCGCGGCTCGCGGGACTTCCTGCTCTTCCGCCTGGCCGAGACGTACCTGATCGCGGCCGAGGCCCTGATGCGCGACGGCCGGCCGGCGGAGGGACTCCCCTACATCAACGCGGTGCGGCGGCGCGCCGCCATCCCCGGCCACGAAGCGGAGATGGAGCTCACCGACCAGCTCACGCTCGGCGAGATCCTCAACGAGCGGGCGCGCGAGCTGGCCGGCGAAATGCAGCGGTGGTTCGATCTCGTGCGGACGCACACCCTGCTGTCGCGCGTCAAAGCCTACAACCCCGACGGCGGGCCCAACATTCAGCCGTACCACGCGCTGCGCCCGATCCCGCGCACGCAGATGGACGGCACGACCTGCTGCTACACCCAAAACCCTGGGTACTGAAAATGTCCGACGCTCCTGTACCGCGCCGGACGTTCCTCGGAGCGAGCGTCGCGGGGCTGGCCGGCGTAGCAATGGGTGCGCCCGGGACACTGCCTTCACAACCTCCAGAACCTCCAGAACCTCCACAACCTCCACACCCTACGTCAACTTCAAGTCGGTGCACCTGCCTTTCGAGCTGTCGCCCGATCAGCTCGCCGCGGCCCGCCGAGACATCGAGGCGGCCGGCATCGTGATCGTGGGCGGCGGCGTGATCACGTTCGAGGACGACACCGGCGTGGAGAAATATTTCGCCTATGCCAAGGCCGCCGGCATGCCGCTGATCGCGATCCACACGGATCCGAAGCTGCTGCCTCGCATCGAGCGGTTCGCCAAGCAGTACGACATCAAGGTCGCGATCCACAACCACGGGCCGGAAGACAAGCACTTCCCCTCCCCGTACGACGCCCTGCCCTACGTCAAGAAGCTGGACGCCCGGATCGGGCTGTGCATCGACGTCGGCCACACGGTGCGCACCGGCACCGACGTGGTGCGCGCCATCGCCGATGCGGGCCCGCGGCTGCTCGACATGCACATGAAGGACCTGCGCGATCTCACCGCCAAGGGCAGCCAGTGCATCGTCGGTGAGGGGGCCATCCCGATCGCGGACATCTTCCGGCAGCTCGGCACGATGGGCTATCGTGGATACGTCAACCTCGAGTACGAGATCGACGCGGACGCCCCGCTGCCGGGCATGAAACAGTCGTTCGCCTACATGCGCGGCGCGCTCGCGGGACTGGCCGCGGACGGGCGCGGCCGACACTCTTGATCGATCGGAAGGGAGGAGAGATGTCCAAGCCGAAGCGGCAGATCCGCCGCCGCGAGTTCCTCAAGGTCGCCGCCGCCGCCGCCTCGGTACCGGCGGCGCGCTACGCCAGGATCCTCGGCGCCAACGATCGCGTGCGGGTCGGCATCGTGGGCTTCTCCGACCGGTTCCGCCAGGCCCACCTCCCCGCATACGCCAAGCTCGGCAAGGAGCTCAACTTCGAGATCGTCGCCGTGTCGGACATCTGGAGCCGGCGGCGCGACGAGGGCCAGGCCGAGATCGAGAAGGTGATGGGAACCAAACCACGGCCGTTCCGCAACAACGAAGAGATGTACGCGGCGCGCGCGACCGACGCGGTCGTGATTTCGACCGCCGACTTCCAGCACGCCTACCACGGCGTCGAGGCGATGCACGCGGGGCAGGACGCGTACATCGAGAAGCCGGTGGCCCACCGGATCGAGGACGCCACGGCGATCCGCGACGCGGTCAGGCAGTCGGACCGCGTAGTGCAGATCGGCACCCAGCGGCGCAGTGCCGCGAATTACCAGATGGCCAACGAGTACATCCGGTCGGGCAAGTTCGGCGACGTCGTCATGGCCGAGATGACCTGGAACGTCAACCAGCCGGGGCGGTGGCGTCGGCCCCAGCTCGTCGCCGCCATCCGGGAGCAGGACACCGATTGGAAACGCTTCCTCTGCAACCTGCCCTACGAGTCGTGGGACCCGCGGAAGTACCTCGAGTATCGCCTGTTCTGGCCCTACTCGTCGGGCATTCCCGACCAGTGGATGGTGCACCAGATCGACACGGTGCACTGGTTCACGGGGCTGTCCCGCCCTCGCTCGGTCGTGGCCAACGGTGGCATCTACTTGTGGAAGGACGGTCGCAAGAGCTGGGACACCGCCACGATCGTGTTCGACTACGGGCCGCTGGACGACCCCGCGAAGGGCTTCCAAGTCGTATACTCGTCCCGCATGACGAACTCGGCGGGGGGCACCAAGGAGCTGTATTACTCCAACGCCGGGATGCTCAACCTCGACACCAACGAGATCACGCCCACCGGCGGCCTCACCGAGCGGTTCGCGGCGGAATTGGGGATGAAGGCCAATCAGCTGGCCACCATGAACCTCTCCGAGGTCGCGCCCACCGAGACCGCAGCGAACACGGGGGCCGATTCGTCCACGACCGCCAACATCCGGAACTGGATGGAGTGCGTGCGCAGTCGCAAACAGCCGAACGCGAGCATCGACGCCGGCTACAGCCACTCGGTTGCGCTGTGCATGACCGTGGCGGCGATGCACACCGGCCGCAAGGTCATGTTCGACGACGCCAAGCGCGACGTCGTGATGGGCTGACGATGCGCAAGGGCTGGCTGCTGGTGATTGGGGGCTTCGGCCTCGGGACTCCGGATTCGGGACTTCCGAATCCCGAACCCCGAGCCCCGAGTCCCTATGTCGATATCGTGCCGCACGATGATCTCCGCCGCGTCGACGTGCTCGTCGACGGCAAGCCGTTCACGTCGTACATCTATCCCACGACCCTCAAGAAGCCGACGCTGTACCCGCTGCGCGCCGCGTCGGGGGTGGTGGTGACGCGCGGTTGGCCGCTCGAGCCGCGGCCCGGCGAGCGCGTCGACCATCCCCACCAGGTCGGACTGTGGTTCGACCACGGCGACGTGAACGGGCTCGACTTCTGGAACAACTCGAATGCGATTCCCGCGGAGCGCGCGGCCAAGATGGGCACGATCGTGCATCGCGCCGTGCGTCGCGCGGAGAGCGGGTCGGGCGAAGGCGCGCTCGAGGTCACCGCCGACTGGGTGGACGCGCACGGGAAGGCGCTGCTGCGCGAGGACACACGCTTCGTATTCCGCGCCGCGGCCGGTGTGCGCGCGGTCGATCGCATCACGACGCTCACGGCCCCGGGCGACGCCGTGACCTTCGTCGACGACAAAGAGGGGCTCATCGGCATGCGGGTGGCGCGCGCGCTCGAGCAGCCGTCCACCACGCCCGAAGTGTTCACCGACGCCGGCGGGCACTCGACGACCGTGCCCCGGCTCGACAATACCGGCGTGACCGGTCACTACCGCAGCTCGGAGGGCATCGAGGGCGACTCGGTGTGGGGCACGCGCGGCCGCTGGACCATGCTCACGGGCGTCGTCCAGGGCGAGCCGGTCACGCTCGCCATCCTCGACCATCCCAAGAACGTCGGCTTCCCGACGTACTGGCACGCCAGGGGCTACGGCCTGTTCGCTGCCAATCCTTTGGGAATGAAAATATTCAGCAACGGGAGAGAACAGCTGAACTTCCGGCTCGCGCCGGGGGAGTCCACCACCTTCCGCCACCGTGTCCTGATCCTCTCCGGCACGGCGAGCCCAGACGAGATCGAGACGTACTACCGGGCCTTCGCGAGGTGAGGAGGCCCGGCTACCGCTGGACCGTCTGCGCCCTCCTGTTCGTCGTCACGACCGTCAACTACATCGACCGGCAGGTCCTGGGCATCCTCGCGCCCACGCTGCAGCGGGAGCTGCACTGGTCCGAGACGGGCTACGGCGACGTCGTCTCCTGGTTCACGGCGTTGTACGCGGTCGGCTTTCTCGTGGTCGGGCGATGGCTCGACCGCGTGGGCGTGCGACGCGGGTTCGCCGTGGCGGTCGTCGCCTGGAGCGTTGCCGCGATCGGCCACGCCGTCGCTCGCACCACGGCCGGGTTCTCGGCCGCGCGGGCACTGCTGGGGCTGGGCGAGTCCGCCAACTTCCCGGGCGCGATCAAAGCCGTGGCGGAATGGTTCCCGAAAAAGGAGCGGGCGCTCGCCACCGGCATTTTCAACGCCGGGACCAACACGGGCGCGATCGTGACGCCGCTCGTCGTGCCCTGGATCGCGTTGACCTACGGCTGGCGCTGGGCGTTCATCGCCACCGGCGGCCTGGGGTTCCTG
>QHTP01000295.1 GCA_003220855.1 Gemmatimonadota bacterium | reverse complement strand
TGACGCGGCCGTAGTGCCGGGACGAGACTTGCCGAGATAGGCGCGCACCAGCGGCGCCACGCGGCCGCGCACCAGTGCGGCCTTGAGCCGCTCCTGTTCCTCCGGTGTCGCGTCCACGAGGTAGCGCTCCCCGGTCCCCGCTCCCTCCCGCACGGCGACGGGAATGCCGTCCCGGTACAAGATCCGGTTGGTCGCGAGCCCGGGCACGACGTCGCCCGGCGTGATGATCCCGGCGAGGTTGAGCGGATCGGCGCCGCTCACCGCCACCAGCTCGCCCGTCGGCGCGTCGCGCCGCACGGTGCGCAACAGCCCCACCGCCTCTGGCAGGGCGTACTGCTCGCCCGAAAAGCCGCCCACAAAGCGACCGCCGCGGATCTCACCCCGCGCCTCGAGCCGGCGGTACGCGCGCAGGATGTCGCGCCACGGGGCGAGCAGGGTCTCGCGCGTCGCCAGCCGGCGGAACACGACGCCGTAGCGGCGCAGCAGCTGCCACGCCACGGCTTCGGCGACCTGGTCCTCGGGGAGGGACGCGGGGCTCCGCACGCGCGACCACCGCCCCGCCGTTTCCACGCCGAACGGCGCCACCTTGCCCCGGCGCCGAAAACCACCCACCGGCCGGCGGCGGTCGGATGGCACGAGCAGCGCCCGCAGGCCTGCGAAACTGTCCGCCGTCACGAGTCCCCACGCCACCAGCTCGCCCAGCCCCTTTTCGACCTCGGTCCGGAGCAGCCCGGTCGCGTTCACCAGATCGCCGAAGAACGAGGCGCCGCGCGCGTCCAGCGCCTCGGCGATGGCACGGGCCGAGTGTGAGAGCGGGAGACCGGCGGAATCCAGCTGCGGCGTCAGGGACCGCCAGATCGCTCCCCGCTCCCTTCTGAACAGCGCCACGGGCGTCGTCCGTATCGGCCCCGCCTTCCTGTTCCGCGTGCCACCTTCCGCGTTCCGCGTTTGACTCAATCTTCCCCAGGCGATTTCCCCCGAGAGACACAGGCCGTCGAGCCACAGCGGGTCGTACTCGCCCAGCCGCGCGGGGAGCACGTCGCTCTCCCATGCGCCCGCCGGCACCTCGAAGCCGTCCAGAAGCTCGAGCACCGCCGCCAGTCCGTCCGGACCCTCGGCGCGAGTGTCCGGGGTGAGCCGCTGCCAGCGGAGCAGGAAGCGCATGAAATCGGCCGCGCTGACGGGCTCGATCTCCTGGCGCAACCGGTCGAGCGTGTACCGATGGATGCGCGCGAGCAGCCGGCGCTCGCACCACTCGAGCTCGGCGACGCCGGGCGTGAACTGGCCGCGCAGCACGAACCCCTCGTGCTCGAGCGCGGCGAGCGCGAAGTCCACGTCGGACTGAGGCACCCCGAGCGCCGCGCCTATCCCCTCGGCCGTGGTCGGACCGACGACCTCGAGCCGGCCGCGCACCAGCTCCCGCAGCGCGTCCTCGCGGGTCCATGTCTTGGCGCGGTCGCGCTCGGGGGCGACCACGGCCGGCTCGCATTGGACGCCAGGGAACGCCGACGCGAGCATCGGCAGCCGCTCCGCGGCGACGCACAGCCGCGGTTCGTGCAACAGCAGTCCTGCCCGCCCGGCTTTGACCAGCTCCTCGAAATAGGACCGCTGTTCCGCGTTCCGCGTTCCGACTTCCGCGTTCGGAAGGGCCCCCATCACGAGCAGCGCATCGTGCAGCTCGTCGGCGCTTGCGACCTCCGGCCAAGCTTCCTCACAAACGCGTTCAATGGCCGCCTGATCGAGCCTCCCCAGCTCCTCCGCCGTCTTCACGTCGAGACCGCGACGGGTAATCACCGCCTGGGTGCGGCGCTCCTCCAGCGGAGCGTCGTCCAGGAACGCGTAGGGCTTGGCGTTGATCACCTCGTGCGACAGGGGCGACGGCTCGGTCGTGTCGCGCGCCACCAGCTGGCAGCGCCCGGCCTCCATCTCCTCGAGCACCCGCTTCAGGCCCGGGAAGTCCATCGCTTCGAGCAGGCAGTCCTGGATGGTCTGCTGCACCAGCGGGTGGTCGGGAATCTCGCGATCCCCCACCAGATTCTCCGGACAGGCGAGCTGATCGGGAAAGATCGCGGCCACCAGGTCCTCCGCTTCCATGCGCTGGAGCGGCGTCGGCACTTTCTTTCCTCCGCGGGCGCGCAGCACCGCCAACGCCCGCGTCGCGTTCCAGCGCCAGCGGGTGCCGAACATCGGCGCGTCCAGCATCGCCTGCACGAGCAGCTGTTCGGCGGTGGCCGGCTTCAGGTACTGGAACACGTCGTCGAGCGGGAAGCTGTGGTGGGGCCCGAGGGAGATCACGATCGCGTCCTCGGTGGCCGCCGCCTGCAGCTCGAAGTTGAAGCTGCGGCAGAACCGCTTCCGCAATGCCAGGCCCCAGGCGCGATTCACCCGGCTCCCGAACGGCGCGTGCAGGACCAGCTGCATCCCGCCCGCCTCGTCGAAGAAGCGCTCGAGCACCAGGGTCTGCTGCGTGGGAATGACGCCGAGGATCTTGTGCGACGCGGCGAGATACTCGACGACCTGCCGCGCCGCAGCCTCGGGCAGGCCGGGGATCTCCGCGCCGAGCCAGGCGATCGCGTCTCCCGCATTCCCCAGCCGGCCCGCGATGTCCTGCCGCAGCCGCGAGACCTGTACTGAGAGCTCGGGCGTACGCCCGGGAGCTTCGCCGATCCAGAAGGGGATGGAGGGTGGTTGTCCCTGCGCGTCCACCACCCGCACCTGGCCCGACTCGATCTTCTGGATCAGGTACGAGGTGTTGCCGAGCTGGAAGATGTCGCCCGGCATGCTCTCGATCGCGAAGTCTTCGTTGAGCGTGCCGACGAACGTCTCGGTCGGCTCGAGAATGACGCGGTAGTCACCGATGTCCGGGATCGCCCCGCCTGACGTGAGCGCGGCGAGGCGGGCGCCGCGCCGGGCCTTGAGGCGCCGGTTGACACCGTCGTAATGCACGTACGCGCCCCGGCGCCCGCGCCGGGTCGTGAACCCGTCGGCGAGCATCTGCACCACCGCGTCGAAGTCCTTGCGCGTGAGATCGCGGTACGGGTAGGCCCCGCGCACCAGCTCGTACAATGAGCCTTCGTCCCAGTCCTCGCACGCCACCGCCGCG
>QHTP01000323.1 GCA_003220855.1 Gemmatimonadota bacterium | reverse complement strand
GTGATCTCGGAAGAGATGGGCCTGAAGCTCGAGAACTCGACGCTCAACGATCTCGGCCAGGCGAAGCGGATCGTCATCGACAAGGACAACACGACGATCGTCGGCGGGAAGGGCAAGCACGTCGACATCCAGGGCCGGATCGCCCAGATCAAGGCCGCGGTCGAGAAGTCGACGTCGGACTACGACAAGGAGAAGCTGCAGGAGCGGCTCGCGAAGCTCGCGGGCGGCGTCGCCGTGATCAACGTGGGCGCGGCCACCGAGACCGCGATGAAGGAGAAGAAGGCGCGCGTGGAGGATGCGCTGCATGCGACGCGCGCCGCGGTCGAGGAGGGGATCGTACCCGGCGGCGGGGTGGCCCTCCTGTGGTGTCAGAGGGTGCTCGACAAGGTGAAGGGGACGGATGACGACGAGAAGATCGGCGTCGAGATCGTCCGTCGCTCGCTCGAGGAGCCGATGCGGATGATCGTGCAGAACGCGGGCGCCGAGGCGTCGATCGTAGTCGGCAAGGTGAAGGAGTCGAAGGACAAGAACTTCGGCTACAACGCCCAGACCGACGCGTTCGAGGATCTCGTCGCGGCGGGCGTGATCGACCCGACCAAGGTCACCCGCACGGCGCTGCAGAATGCGGCTTCCATCGCCGCGCTGCTGCTCACGACCGAGTGCGTCGTGGTCGAGAAGAAGGAGAAGGAGAAGGCTCCGCCGATGCCCGGTGGCGGCGGCATGGGCGGTATGTACTAAGTCGCGCCGGCGACAGGCGGACTGTCGCCCCGACGACATTCGAAGCGCCCCGGTGATCCAGCCGGGGCGTTTTCGTGTGGCATGAGTTACAACTCGACATGTTATAGCATCTATATTTCGTACACTGATAAGTTGTCGTACAGGCGTCCTCTTGCGTGGGAGAGCATTCGTGTCCGGTCCCAGCGTGTCTCGGCGGCATCGGGTCGGCGGCTTCACGTTCATCGAAATGATGATCGTGTTCGTGGTGCTGGGCATCATGACGACGATGATGGTCAGGTCCGTCCGGGGTTCGTGGTACGCGGCCTCGCGCCGCGCCGCCACGCGCGACGTGACCGCATACCTGTTCCGGGGACGCGCGATCGCGATCCAGCAGAGTCGGGCGGCATGGGTGGTCCGCAGCGGCGACGTCCTGAAGATTCTCGTCGATTCGTCGGGCACGCCGGTGCAGCTGGGCACGCCGCTCGACTTCTGGCAGCGCTACACCGCGCACCTGGGCGCGAGCCCCACGGACACCATCCCGTTTGATCCCCGCGGGTTCACGCCGTACCCCACCGTGGCGCCCAGGATCATTGTCCAATACGCCGGCCGTACCGATACGGTCTGTGTGACGGGCCTCGGCAAGATCACCGGAAAGAGCTGCTGATGACCCTGCTCGCGTGTGCACCCGTGTCCCCACGCTCGGAGCGAGGCTTCACGCTCGCCGAGCTCCTCGTGGCCGTCGTGATCTTCAGCATCGGCCTGCTCGCATTGGCGGGGACGGCGTCCGTGATCATGACGACGCTGACGAGCACGCAGTCGCGCACTATCGCGGCGGGCGTGGCGGAATCGCGCTTCGAGCGCATTCGCACGACCACGTGTGCGAGCCGCGCGAGCGGCTCGGCCACGACGCGCGGCATCGCCGAGACGTGGACGCTCAGCCACCTGCCTCGTGCGGAGGACGACGTGACGGTCTCCGTCACGTTCCTGACCAACCATCGGCCGCGCACCGAAATGTTCCAGAGCATCCTGCCATGCTGACCGGGAGAGTGGCGCGGGCGCGCCGGGCCGGGTTCACGCTCATCGAGCTGCTCATCAGCATGGTGCTCATGGGCCTGGTGTCGGCGGCCATCGTCAAGGTGCTGTTGCAGCAGCAGCGCTTCTACAACAGCACGAACGACCTGATCAACACTCGGCAGCAGATCCGTCAGGCGGCGGCGATGCTGCCCGCGGATCTCCGGGGAATCTCGAGCGTGGGCGGGGATATCTCCCTCATGTCAGACTCGGCGTTGGAGTTCCGCTCCGTGTTCGGCAGCTCGGTGGTGTGCGCGAACAACCTGGGAAAGCTCTCGACCGTCCCGCGCGTCCTCGCCAAGGGCTCGACCATGACCAGCTGGAGCCGGCTGCCGGCCGTGGGCGACTCGCTCCTGGTCTACAATGACTCCTCGAGCTTCGCCGCGACGGACGACGCCTGGACAAAGCATCAGGTCACGGCGGTGACACCGGTGACCGGGAACGTGGCCAACGGCTGCCCCAGCGCGAGCGGGCTGGCACAGGCGGGCGACCTCACCGCCAACAACCCGAGCTACCAGCTCACCCTTTCGCCCGCGGCGAGCAGCAAGGTGCTCGTGGGGTCGGCGGTGCGCTTCTTCCGCCGCGTGCGCTACCGCATCTACAAGGACACCGACAAC
>QHTP01000168.1 GCA_003220855.1 Gemmatimonadota bacterium | reverse complement strand
CGGGCGGCCTGCCGGACGGTGAACTCCTCGGTCAATTCCCCGCACGTCGTCGTGCCTCCTTCGCTCGGCGGCTCACTGTCTTGTACAAACCCCACGTCAACCGTCCTGCGCGTGAGCGCAGCTCCTCGAGACCCTGTCCTTCCTCCCGCGACAGGAGTCCGAGTTCGGTTACAAAAAGAATGGCGTACGAGAGCTCGCAAAGCGATCCTACAGCGATATCGAGGAAGCGACGGAATTCGACGCTGCCTCGCTTCGCCGAACCTTCAGCGATGTTCGCAGCGACCGAAAACGCCGCTCGGCGCATCTGTGAAGTCAGCCCGAACAGTTCTTCTTTCGGGAAGGATTGTGTCGCTCGATAGGTGGCCAGGGCCAGTTCGTGGGAGGCCTTCCAGGCCGTGAACCGCTCGTAAGGCATCACGGCCCGAACCTACGTGGGTTGGTCGTGAAGCGATAACCAAACTCTTCCCGCTCACATCATTCGATTCCGTTGTCTCTCGGTCCGCCCGTCCATCTGTCCGCCCGTCCGCCCTAGTTGCCCCGCAGTCTCTCCGCCTCCGCGACTCTCTGCAGCGCGATCGCATACGCCGCCGTCCGGAACGTCACGGCCTTCTGCTTCGCCAGGTCGCGCACCCCCACGTAGGCTTTGGTGATCGTCGCCTTGAGCTCGTCGTTCACCTGCTGGTGGGTCCAGCGGTACTGCTGCAGGTTCTGCGCCCACTCGTAGTAGCTCACGGTGACGCCGCCCGCGTTGGCCAGGAAGTCGGGGATCACGGCGATGCCGCGCTCCTCGAGGATCCGGTCGGCGGTGGGCGTGGTGGGCTCGTTCGCCCCCTCCACCACCACCCGGCAATCGACCGTGTGCGCGTTCGTCTCCTTGGTGATGACGCCGCCCAGGGCGGCGGGGACGAGCCAGTCGCAGGGGACGGTCCAGAGCTGCTGGTTCGTGATCGGCTGGCCGTGCGGCCACTCGGACACGCGCTTGCCTGCTGCGGTGTGCGCGAGCAGTGCCGGGACGTCCAGCCCGTGCTCGTTCGCGACGCCGCCGGACACATCCGAGACCGCCACCACCTTCGCCCCCGCCTCCGCTTGCAGCAAGCGCGCGAGGTGCCCACCGACGTTGCCGAACCCCTGGATCACCACGCGACCACCCCGGAGGGGAATACCGAAGTCCCGCGCGTACTCCGTCATCACGTACATCACGCCCCGACCGGTCGCCTCCTCGCGGCCGAGCGAGCCGCCCAAGGAAATGGGCTTTCCGGTCACGGCGGCTGGTGTATACCCGTGGCGACTCGAGTACTCGTCCAGGATCCAGGCCATCACCTGCGCGTTGGTGTTGACGTCGGGGGCCGGGATGTCGCGGTAGGGGCCGAGCACGATCGAGATGCGCTGGGTGAAGCGGCGCGTGAGGCGCTCCAACTCGAGCTTGGAAAGCTTCTTCGGGTCCACCGTCACGCCGCCCTTGGCGCCCCCAAAGGGGATGTCCATGAGCGCGGTCTTCCACGTCATGATGGCCGCGAGGCCGAGCACTTCGTCGTGGTCCGCCTCGGGGTGGTACCGGATGCCACCCTTGCATGGTCCGCGGGCGCCGTTGTGCTGGATGCGGTAGCCGGTGAACACCTCGATACGGCCATCGTCCATCCGCACCGGCACTTCCACCTGGACTTCGCGGAACGGGTGCATCAGGACGTGCCGCATGTACTGCTCGAGGTTGATCAGGTTGGCGGCGCGCTCGAACTGGCTCGCGACGATGGACTTCCCCGACATCGTGCGCGACGCTTGGCCGGTGGGGGGGGCGGTCACCGCACCTCCGCTGGATTCAGGCGATCTTGAGGCGGCGGCCGGCCAGGCGACTCGCCGGGTGGAGTGCTTCGGACAGGGCGTGGCCGGCGTTGACCTGACGGGGGCGACGCCCACCGGCGTCGGCGAGCACACCGATCACGTCGGCGCCCGCGCCGGCCGGCTCGGTCGCCTGCTCGAGCACGAACACGAGGCCGGTGGCGTGCTCTGCCACGGCGCCGGTGATGGTGCTCCACCCGGCGTCCGCGGGTTGCGGGCGCTGGGCGACGACGAGGGGACAGGCGCCGGGGTCGAAGCCGGTGCGGGTGACGAGCGGAGCGCGCAGCGCGTCCGCCAGGGTGCGCCAGATGGGGAGGGCCGGGCCCAGCGCGACGATCTGGCCGAAGCGCCACCCCGAATCACGCGCCAGGTCGAGGAACGCGGCCGCGAGGGTCGCGTCATCCGGGGCATCGCTGGCGGCGTCGGACGCGAGCACGACCGTGCCCGTCTCGGCGAACCAGCGCTCCGCCGGCGTCAGCTCGTCCGGGCGACGAGGCGCATAGAACGCGTAGCGGCGCGTCGCGGCGATCTCCCGCTCGGCCGACGCGCGCTGCTCGGGATGCTCGGCCGCCTGCGCCGCCCCTTCGTACGCGACCTCGGCGGCCTGATAGCGACCGGCGTCCCGCAGGATCCGGCCGCGCAGGCGCAGGGTCTCGGTATGGGGCTCGAGCCCGAAGGCGCGATCGAGCGCCAGCAGCGCGCGGTTCCGGTCGCCCAGTCGGAAGGCGGCGTACCCCAGCTCGTGCCAGACCAGCGCCAGGTCCGGGTCCGCCTCCACCGCCTGCTCGAGCGTAGCGAGCGCCTCGCGGTAGCGCTCCAACTCGATCAACGCGGCTCCCTTGAGCGCCAGGGCGAATGCCGAGTCCCCGAACTGGGCGCGAGCGCTGTCGGCGAGCCGGAGCGCATCCTCGCGCCGCCCCTGACTGCGCAGCAGCTCGAAGCACTCGGCCCAGCCGCCCTTCAGCTCGGGATGCTCGGCGAGCACATCACGGTACGCCCGCTCGGCGTCGACGAGCCGTCCTTCGCGTACGAGGTAGCGGGCCCGCGCCATGACGCGCTCGCTCGGTGCGTCCGGAAACAGCTCGAATGACGCGGTCGTCCGCATGGCGTGCGAATATAAGACTAGACGGCGAGACGGCTAGACGGGTAGACGGGTGGGACCCTCGCCGCTACCCGTCTATCCGTCTGACCGTCTACCCGTCTAGATTGTCGCGCCATGGATACCGACCGTCTCCTCCGCGAGCTCAATGACTTCCTCCGTATTCCGTCGATCTCCACCAGCCCATCGCACGACGCCGACTGCCGCGCCGCGGCGGAGTGGGTCGCCGCCGAGCTGCGCCGTCTCGGGTGTGACGACGTGCAGTTCCTGGCGAGCGAAACCCATCCCGTGGTCTGGGGCGTCGGCCCCGACGTGCCCGGAGCACCCACGCTGCTCGTGTATGGTCACTACGACGTGCAGCCTCCCGACCCGCTCGACGAGTGGACCACGCCCCCGTTCGAGCCGACCGTGCGTGGCGGCAAGCTGTTCGCACGCGGCGCCGCGGACGACAAGGGTCAGATATTCTGCCTGCTCAAGGCCATCGAGACGAACGGCACCCGGACGCGGCCTCGAATCAATTTCCGCTTCCTGATCGAAGGCGAGGAAGAATACGGCAGCCGGGTGTTGTTCGAGCTGCTGCGGCACGAGCCCGAGCGCACGCGGGCGGACGCGGTCCTCATCGCCGACATGGCCTATATCGCGCCCCACTGGCCCGCCGTGTACACGACGCTGCGCGGCCTGTGCTACGCCGAGATCACGGTGCGCACGGCCAAGTCGGATCTCCACTCCGGAGAGTTCGGCGGCGCGGCGCCCAATGCGCACGAGGAGCTGGCCCGCCTGCTCGGCCGGCTCAAGACCCCCGACGGCAAGATCCACGTACCCGGCTTGTACGCGGCGGTCCGACGCCCATCCAAGCGGGAGCGCGCCACGTGGAAACGCCTTCCCTTCAAGGAAGGCGAATTTCTTCGGCACCGCGTGCGGGCCAAGGCGTTGACTGGGCTCAAGTCCTATTCCGTGTTGGAGCGGCTGTGGGCCCTGCCCACGTTTGAGATCCACGGCATCACCGGCGGGTTCACGGGCGACGGCGCCAAGACCGTCATCCCCGCGGAGGCGACCGCCAAGGTCAGTCTGCGACTCGTCCCCGACCAGAAGCTCAAGGTCGTGGAGCGTCAGCTCGCGGCGGCCGTGAAGCGCCTCGCGCCGAAGCATGTCCAGACGAGTGTCCGCTTCCTGCACGGTGCGGATCCCGCGACCGTCGCGGTGACGCATCCGGCATTCCACCTGCTCGACCAGGCCTTCAAGGACGTGGTGGGTCGTGGCACCGTCCCGGCGCGAGCCGGCGGCTCGATCCCCGTGGTGCCGGCGCTGGGGAAGGGCGGTGCTCCCGTGATTCTGACGGGCATCGGGCTGCCGGACGACCGGCTGCATGCGCCGAACGAGAAGCTCGACCTCAAACAGCTGTGGGACGGAATCCGCGTGTTTCGGAGATTTTACGAGCTTCTGGGAGCCAGGGCATAGATACGTCACGGAGAGGCGTCACGGAGAAACGTCGCGGAAAACCGTAGATTAGGCAGATGACGAATCGCATCCCGCCAGGACAGGTCGAAACGACCAAGTGGCCGGTGCTGCACTACGGGGACGTGCCCAAAGTCGACACCACAAAGTGGACATTCACGGTGTCCGGGCTGGTGGAGCATCCGTTCACGCTCAGCTACGCCGAGCTCGTGGCGTTACCGCACAAGACGGTCAGTTGCGACATTCACTGCGTCACGCGATGGAGTCGCCTCGACAATTCGTTCGAGGGCGTCCCGGTCCAGGCGCTCTTGACACGGGCCGGGGTGCAGGCTGCGGCGAAGTTCTGCCTCGTGGTCGCCGAGCAGGGCTTCACCACCAACCTGCCCTTGAGCGATCTGGACCGGCCGGACAATCTCGTCGCGCTCGGATGGGCCGGTGAGCCGTTGACGCCGGAGCATGGCTGGCCAGCGCGGCTACTGGTGCCACGTCTCTATTTCTGGAAGAGCGCGAAGTGGGTGCGCGGGTTCGAGCTACTCGACAAGGATATCCCCGGCTTCTGGGAGCAGAACGGCTATCACATGCACGGTGACCCGTGGACGGAGGAGCGCTACGGTGGTCGCGGCCTGACACAACACGAGATCAACAAGTTTCGCAACGCCAGCAAGACGATTCTTGGCTAGTGATCTCGACGTCGAAGGCGCGTTCAAACCCGCGCATCACGGCCACGACGGCCTCGTCCCACAGCTCCGTTTCCCCTTTCCCCTTTCCCCTTTCCCGTTCGACCGACGTCATCTCGACGCCTTCAATGCCGCACGGCACGATCCGCTCGAACTGGGAAAGATCGGTCGTGACGTTCAAAGCGAACCCGTGCCACGTGACCCACTGCTTCACGTGGACCCCGATACTCGCGATCTTGCGCTTTCCCCCCGTCCACACGCCCGTGAAGCCCGCACGCCGCTCGGCGGGGATGCCGAGCTCCGCGAGCGCGACGACGAGGGCGTCTTCGAGCGTGCGGAGATACCAATGGAGGTCCTGCCGGTAGGGGCGGCCGCGCAGGTCGAAGATCGGGTACCCGACCAGCTGGCCGGGACCGTGGAACGTCACGGCGCCGCCGCGCTCCACCTCGACCACGTCTACACCTTCCGGGCGGAGCACATGCGCCCCCTGGGCCGTGCGGCCCAGCGTGACCACGGGGGGGTGCTCGAGCAGCAGGAGCAGGTCCTCCTCCAGGCGACCGTCGATCCGCGCCTGGGCGAGTGCGCGCTGCCAGCCGAGCGCCCGGTGGTAGGGCATCCGGCCGGCCTCGACCACCCGAACGCGGCGCCCGCTCACTCTCGATCCCTCAACGCGTCGTCCCGGCCTCCCCGGCCGGACCAGGCGCTGCCCGCGCCGCCGAGCACGAAGCTCGCCACGCCCCACGCGGCGAGACCCGGGATGCCGAGCAGATGATCGATGGGCCAGGCGAGGAAGGCCACCAGCAGCGCGCCCACGGCCGACAGGACGCCGATCACCCCGCGCTGCCACACGTTGTCCAGCCAGCGGCTGCGGTGCCAGCCGAACGTGGCGCCGACGGCGAGGCCGGCGAGCGTCCCCGCCAGGACGGGATCGGCGGCGCTCTCTTGCGTGCTGGACGGGTTCACGTGGTGCTCGAGCGTCCGCACGATGACGAGAGCGGCCACGATGGTCCCTCCTCCGAACCCGGTGCCGCACGCCAGGCCGCCGAGACCGATCGCCAGGGGGTCTTTCACATGTCCACCA
Source organism: Gemmatimonadota bacterium (assembly GCA_003220855.1). Taxonomy (GTDB): domain Bacteria; phylum Gemmatimonadota; class Gemmatimonadetes; order Gemmatimonadales; family GWC2-71-9; genus AG41. The sequence goes on along the minus strand of QHTP01000168.1, from coordinate 16,178 downwards.
CGCGGCCGAGCGAATCGAGCGCGGCCTGGGCCACGGCCTCTGAAAAGGTCGGGTGCGCGTGGATCGCCAGCTCGACCTCTTCTACCGTGTATTCGTTCTCTTGTCGCGCAGGATCTTCACGAACCCCTCGGTCTCGCCCGTTCCGCGCGCCCGGCCGTTTGCCGAGAACGGAAACCGCCCCGCGACGTAGGCGAGCTTGCGCTCCTTGCACTGGTCCTCGGTGAGCCCGATGCTCGCCACTTCGGGGTGGCAGTAGGTGACGCTGGGCACGTTGTCGTAGCGGATGGCGTGGGGCTTCTTGCCCGCGATCAGCTCGGTGACGGTGACGCCCTCCCGCATGCCCTTGTGGGCGAGCATGGGCGGCCCGGCCACGTCGCCGATGGCGTAGTAGCCGGGTGCGGTGGTCTGCAGGCCGGCATCGACCTTGATGAAGCCTCGCTCGGTCACCTGGACGCCGCACTTCGCCAGGCCGATGTCCTCAGTGTTCACCGCGCGACCGGCCGCCATGAGCACGGCCGCGACCTCGACTTTGCGCGTCGCGCCGTTCGCCTCGACGTCGAGGGTCACCTTATCCTTGGCGGGCGTCCCCTTCTTCACGTTGGCGCCGGCGATCACCTCGATACCGCGCTTCTTGTAGCTCTTCGCCAACGTGTCCGACGCTTCGGCGTCCTCGAGCGGGAGGATCCGCGGCAGCGCTTCGATCAGCGTCACCGTGGTACCGAACGCGCTGAAGATATCGGCGAACTCCATGCCGACGGCTCCCGCGCCGACGATCGCGAGCGACGGCGGTGCCTTTTCCAGGAACAGCGCCTCGTCCGAGGAAATGACCGTCGTCTTGTTGATCTCCAACCCGATCTGCGGCAGGCCCTTCACGCGCGATCCCGTCGCGATGAGCACGGCCTTCTTCGCCTCGTATGTGTCGTTCCCGACCTTCACCGTGCGGCCCGGCTGCAGGACGCCCGTGCCTTTCACCACCGTGACTTTGTTCTTCTTCATCAGGAACTCGACGCCCTTCGAGTTCTGGTCGCTCACCTTGCGCGAGCGCTGCATCGCGACGCCGTAGTCGGTCTTGACCGCGCCGGCTTCGATGCCGAACTCTTTCGCGTCCCGCAACAGCCGGGCGATGTAGGCGGAGTGGAGCAAGGCCTTCGTGGGGATGCACCCGATGTTCACGCACACGCCGCCGAGCTTGTCTTTCTCGATCAGGGCGGTGCTCATGCCGAGCTGGGCCGAGCGAATGGCGGCGACGTAGCCGGCGGGGCCGCCCCCGAGGATGATGACGTCAAATTGAGTGGCCAACGTACCCCTCCCCTAACGCGGAAGTCGGAACGCGGAGCGCGGAGCAGGCGGGCCGGAGCTCGTGCAGCTGTTCCGCATTCCGCGTTCCGCGTTCCGAGTTCACAGCAGCATCGCCAGCGGGTTTTCCAGCATCTGCTTCAGGGTCTGGAGAAACGCGGCTCCCGTCGCTCCGTCGATCACGCGGTGGTCGCAGCTCATCGTGACGCGCATGCGGCGGCGCGCCGTCACCTCACCGTCCAGCACCACCGGTTTCTGAACGATCGAGCCGACGGCGATGATCCCCGCCTCGGGTGGATTGATCACCGCGGTGAACTGATCGATGTCGAACATCCCCAGATTCGAGACGGAGAACGTCGCTCCCGTGTACTCGCTCGGCTGGAGCCTCCGGCTGCGGGCCTTGTCGGCGAGCTCCTTCGCTTCCCGGCCGATCTCCGCGAGCGATTTCACGTCCGCGTTCCTGATGACGGGCGTGATGAGCCCGTCCTCCACTGCCACCGCCATGCCGATGTGCACCTCGTTCCAGTAGCGGATGTGGTCCTCTTGGAACCAGGCGTTGCAGGCGCGGTGGCGGCTGAGCGCCAGCGCCGTGGCCTTGATGATGATGTCGTTGAACGAGACCTTGCCCCCCCCCTGGTCGCCGAGCTGCTTGTTCAGGGCCTCGCGCGCCTCGGCCGCCCGCTCCATGTCCACCTCGCTGGTGAGAAAGAAGTGGGGGATGGGGCCGAGCGACGTCGCGAGCCGCTTCGCGATCGTCTTGCGGATCTGCGTGAGCGGAACGTCTTGGTATGCGCCCTCCGGGCGCTCGGGAAGCGGGACACGGGAAACGGGAAACGTGGGCGGCGAGGCCGCGACGGTCGCCGCCCCCTGGAGATCGCGTCTGACGACTCTCCCCCCCGGGCCCGAACCGGTGACGAGTTTCAGGTCGACCCCGGCTTCTTTGGCCATGCGCCTCGCTAAGGGCGAAGCCTTCACGCGGCTCGGGTCCGCGCCGGAGACAGCAGATACGGTGGCGACCGCAGGCGCCGTAGCGACGCCAACGTTTCCCGTTTCCCCTTTCCCCTTTCCCGAAAGCGCGGGTGCGGGCGGGGGAGCCGAGCCTGCCGCGCCAATCGTCTCGCCGGGCGCGGCAATGACCGCGACGACGCTCCCCACCGGCACCGTCTGCCCTTCGGCCACCGCCACCTGGCGCAGCACGCCATCCGCGCGGGCGACCAGGTCCATGATCGCCTTGTCGGTCTCCACCTCGGCCAGCGTCTCGCCCGCCTTCACTGCGTCGCCGTCCCGCTTGTGCCACTTGGCCACGCGCCCTTCCTCCATGGTGGGGGAGAGCGCTTCCATATAGACGTTGGTGGCCATGGGGTCAGTCGAGGTAAAGCACGCGGCGCGCGGCGGCAACCACGCGCTCGGGACTCGGCTTCGCGAGGCGCTCGAGCTGCTTGTTGTACGGCATGGGGACGTCGGCCTGGGTGACGCGCAGCACCGGGGCGTCGAGCTGGTCGAAGGCGTCTCGCTGGATCACGTCGACCACCTGGGCGCCGATGCCGCAGTGCGGCCACCCCTCCTCGACCACGACCGCCCGGTTGGTGCGCGCCACCGACTCGAGGATGGCCGCCTCGTCGAGCGGGCGGAGCGACCGCAGGTCGAGCACCTCGGCCGATGCGCCCTCGCGTTCGGCCAGCTGCTCGGCCGCTTTGAGGGCGACTGTGACGGTCTTGGAGTGACAGATGAACGTGACGTCGTGGCCCGGCCGCTTGACCTCCGCTTGGCCGATCGGTACGATGTGCTCCCCCTCCGGCACCTCCCCCTTGATGTTGTACAGCATTTCTCCCTCGAGCACGATCACCGGGTTGTTGTCGCGGATCGCGGACTTGAGGAGCCCCTTGGCGTCCGCCGGCGTCGCGGGCGCGACGACCTTCAATCCGGGGATGTGTGACAGCCACGACTCCCACGCCTGCGAGTGCTGGGCCGCGAGCTGCAGCGCCGCGCCGTTCGGCCCCCGGAACACGATCGGGATGGGCACCTGGCCGCCCGACTCGTACAGAATCTTTGCGGCGGAGTTGACGATCTGGTCGAGGGCGAGCACGGCGAAGTTCCACGTCATGAATTCGATCACGGGTCGCAAGCCCGCCATGGCCGCTCCCACTCCGATCCCGGCGAAGCCGAGCTCGGCGATCGGGGTGTCCACGATCCGCCTGGGCCCGAACTCCTCGAGCAGACCGCGACTCACCTTGTACGCGCCCTGATAGACGCCGACCTCTTCCCCCATCAGGAAGACGTTCGGGTCGCGCTGCATCTCCTCGCGCAGCGCCTGGTTCAGGGCGTCGCGGTAGGTGAGCGTGGCCATCAGTCGGCGAGCACGTGGGTGGTCAGCTCGTCAGGCTCGGGGTCCGGGCTCTCCTCGGCGAAGCGCGCCGCCTCGTCGGTCTCGGCCCGCGCCTCGGCGTCGAGGGCCTGGAGTGCCGCGTCATCGAGCGCCCCTGCTTCCTTCAGCTTCAGCGCGAGCTGCGAGATCGGGTCGCGCTTGCGCTGCTCCTCGACTTCCTCCTTGGTGCGATACACGCCGTGCAGCGGGTCCGACATCGAATGCCCCATGTAGCGGTAGGTGCGCACCTCGAGCAGGGTCGGGTGGCCGCCGTTCCGGGCCCGGTCTGCGGCCCGCTCGGTGGCTGCGTACACGGCGAGCGCGTCCATCCCGTCCACGACCTCCGCCGCCATGTCGTAGCTGCAGGCGTGCTCCACCACGTCCGTGACCGCCGCCACGCGCTCGAACGCCGTGCCCATGCCGTAGCGGTTGTTCTCACAACAGAAGATGACAGGGAGCTTGTAGACGGAGGCCATGTTGAGCGCTTCGTGGAAGGCGCCGATGTTGACGGCCGCCTCGCCGAAGTAACACATGCAGACCTGGTCGCCGCCCTTGTAGCGGATCGCGAACCCGATCCCCGCGGCGAGGGGGATGTGCCCGCCGACGATCCCGTGGCCGCCCAGGAACCGCCGCCCGGCGTCGAACAGATGCATGGAGCCGCCCTTGCCCTTGGAGCAGCCGGTCGCCTTCCCGAACAGCTCGGCCATCACGGCGGTGGCGGGCACGCCCCGTGCCAGGGCTTGACCATGGTCGCGGTACGAGGAGATCACGTAGTCGTCGTCCCGCAGGACCGCGAGCGACCCGACCGCGACGGCCTCCTGCCCGATATAGAGATGGCAGAACCCGCCGATCTTGCCGAGGGCGTACGCCTCGGCGGCCTTCTCCTCGAACCGACGGATCAGGAGCATCTGGCGCAGCATGCGCCGCTCCAGCTCCGTCTGGGCGGTCACGTTCGCGTTCGCGGTCCGAGCGGTGGCGGTGGCCATTACGCGGTCGCCCGCTCCACCTGCTCCCACGCGTGGTAGCTCGAGCGGACCAGGGGACCTGCCTCCACGTGGCGATACCCCATCTCGAGGCCGAGCTGGCGCAGCTCGGCGAATTCGTCGGGGGCGTAGTAGCGGGCGATCGTGAGGTGGTCGCTCGAGGGCCGCAGGTATTGGCCCAGGGTCAGGATGTCCACGCCCTGCGCCCGCACGTCGCGCATCGCCCCGAGCAGCTCGTCCCACTCCTCACCCAGGCCGCACATGATGCCGGACTTCGTGAGCATGCTGGGATCGAGCCGCTTGGCCCGAGCGAGCAGCTCCAGCGCCCGGACGTAACGGCCTCCCGGCCGCGCGAGGCGATACAGCCGGTCGATCGTCTCCAAATTATGATTGAGAATGTCGGGGTGGGCTTGGACGACGATGCGCAGCGCCTGCTCGCTCCCTTTGAAATCGGGGATCAGCACCTCGACCGACGTGTCCGGCGTGCGCCGCCGGATCTCGGCGATCGCGGCGGCGAAGATTTCGGCGCCGCCGTTCGGCAGATCGTCGCGGTCGACAGAAGTGATCACGACATGCCGCAGTCCCATGCGCTCGACCGCGGTGGCAAGCCGGATCGGCTCGTCCTCGTCCAGGGCGGCGGGCGTGCCGTGCGCGACCGCGCAGTACGCACAGTTGCGCGTGCACACATCGCCCAGGATCATGAACGTGGCGGCGCGGTGCTCCCAGCACTCACCGATGTTGGGGCAGTGGGCCTCCTCGCACACCGTATGGAGCGCGTGGTCGCGCATCACGAGGGGAGGGGTGGCCATAACTAGGCTCAAAATAGCGAGTTCGATGGGGGTCTGGTAGCCGCGCCCGTATAATCTCAACCGCACGGTTGATTTGACGTCATCTTCTCATCAGGCGGGCCGATCTTTCTGTCGGTCGAGGCGCTCCCTCAGCCGGCGCAGCTCCTCGTCGACTCCCGGATCCGCGCTGAGCATGCCGTCGGCGATCTCGGCGATCTCGTCGGCCTCCTTCCACTGCCGCTCCAGCTCCTCCACCTCGGCACGCTCGTCGACCGCAATCTCGAGGGCGAGGCGTCGCTCCGGGGCGAGGCTCCGCAAGGTGAGCTCGCGGCGCGCCACGTCGTGGATCAGCTGATGCGGGCCGCCCGCGCCTTCAACCAGGCGGGCGGCGTCTTCGGCGCGCTGCCGGCCGCCGCGCGCGAGGTTGAGGTAGGTGAGACCGCGCCGCAGCGCAAACTGCGCGTCGCCGCCCGTCAGCATCGCTCCCTCGGCGCCGCAGCTGGGACAGGTCAGGAGCAGCGCTAGCTCCTCGCGCGCCGTCGTGGTGACGCGCGCGCGCTCGAGCTGCCGTGCGCGCAACAGCATCACGCTGCCGCAGCGCTCGCAGATCGGCGGGTCGACCAGCGCGACCTTCCGCCACCCGACCATTCCAACGTAGATCCCCTTCACGAGCCGCGGCATGTTCCACACGAACACGCCCACGGAGCCGCCCGCCGCGACATTGACCGCCACGGCGAGCCCGAGCGCCGCGATCGTCATGGGCACGACGATCTTGAGCTGCTGCTGACGCCGCGCCCGCAGGCGTTCGCCATAGCGCCACGTGGCGAGCTCGAGGCGCCGGGGCTTGCCGACGCGGACCAGATCGTAGCCGCGCCAGCGGATGAGGGCGACCTGGTCGGTGGCGGCAGCCACGCGGCCTTCGCCCGCCGCCCGCGCCAGGGCCTCGATCCGCTCCAGGCGGTCGTCGAGCGGCGCCAGGTTCCAGCGCGAGCACCTGGGACAGATCACCCACAGCCGCCCCTTCCACTCGTCGAACGCGAGGCGCCGTCCCACCCCGAGGTCCGTGGGGCCGCCGTCACCATCGAGCCTCCCGTTACAGAAGGCGCAGGTGCGATACATCGGGGGCCAGGGGCTAGGGGCTGGGGGCCTGATTGAAGCGGCCGACGCCGAGGGGCCCGATCTCGACGTCGGTGGCACCGTTGGTGAGCAGGTCCGCGATGATCTCGCCCGTGAGTGCCGCGAGCAGGATGCCGGACCGGCCGTGCCCGGTGGCGTACCACAAGCGCTCCACATCCGGGTCGGGCCCCAGGATCGGCCGGCCGTCGGGAGTGGAGGGCCGGAGCCCGGCCCAGACGCGTTGCACGGGTTGCGCGAGCAACGCAGGAAGCAGGCGCACGGCGCCCCGGAACACCTGGGCGAGCCCCTCGTTCGTAACGTGGGCGTCGTAGCCGGCGCGCTCCATCGTACTGCCCAGCAGCGCGGCGCCGGCGCGTGCGAGGACGTACCCCTGGTCGTGGTAGAGAATGGAAGGAGGACAGCCGTCGGGCCAGGCGGTGGCTGCCATCTGACCACGCAGCGGCTCGATGGGCAGGGCGCGGGGGAGCCCGTGGATGCGCGGAGACCAGACGCCCGCCGCGAGCACGGCGTGCTCCACGCGGGTCGTGCCTCCCCCCGCGACCACGCCGGTGATCCGGCCCTGCGCCACCTGGATCGACTCCACTGGCTCGGTGCGCAGCGCGGCGCCGAGGCGGCGGGCGTCGGCAAGGCAGGCGCGGGCGAGACCTTGGGGATCGAGCGCACCGTCCTCCGGTGCGAACAGGGCACCGAGGCACTCGGGGGCGGCGCCGGGCCAGCGCTCGCGCACCTCGTCCGCTTCCAGCCAGTCGCACCGGAGCGCCGCCTGGCGCTGCCGGGCGACCTCCTCCTTGAGGCGGGCGGCCCCGGGCTCGTCGAAAGCGACCGCGGCGATCCCGGACCGCCAGAAGCCGATGTCGATGCCGGTCGTCTCGAGGAGCGCGGGGGCGAGGGGCTCGTACAGGTCGCGCGCCCGCACCGACAGGGCGACCAACGCGTCGTCGGCGGGCTCGATTTGGGGGGCGAGCATACCGGCCGAGGCGGGGGACGCCGCGGCCGGGTCGGGACCGGGCTCGAAAATGGCGACCGCGAGGCCTCGCAGGGCCGCCGCCCGGGCGCAGGCGGCCCCGATGGCCCCGCCGCCGATGATGGCCACGTCCGCGGTGCTCACGCGCTGGCGCCGGCGTGAAACCGGCTGCTAGATTGCGTCGTACGGCCCTCGCGTCGGGGCTCCACGGAGGTTGACCCCATGTTCCGCAGCATTCTCGGTTTCGCCATCTTCGCCGCGCTCGCGTTCGTCGCCCTCAACATCTTCTTCGGGCTGCTCGCGGGCTTCTTCGGGATCGCGTTGTGGATCCTGAAGCTCGCCGCCATCGGCTTCATTCTCTACTTCGTGCTCCGGCTCGTCAGCCCCACTACGGCGGACAAGCTCCGCGACATGATCAAGGGCCGTCCGGCCGACGCGTAGCTAACGGGCGTCCAGCTCGCGCATCACCGCCCACGCGAGCAGCGGGATCAGTATCTCGTGGTGACCGGTGAGCTGGACCCCCCGGCCACCGGCGAGCGTGGGGCGTTCGACCACGTTCATCCGCGGGCGGTAGTGGCGCTGCATGTCGCAGTCGCACGCCGTGAACCCGGTCGGCTTTCCCCCGTTCAGATTGCGCGCCACGGTGAGCGCCTTGAGAAACACCTCGGGCATCACGACGGCGCTCCCGAGATTCAGCACCACACCGCCGTCGTGCAGTGCCGGCAACGAGGCCGCGAGCCGCTTGAAGTCGCGGTGGCTGGTGGCGCCGAGGGCGGCGCCGTCGGCCGTGGGGTGCTGGTGGATGATGTCGGCGCCCACCGCCGCGTGCACGGTCACGGGAACGCCGCGCTCTGCGGCGGCGAGCAGCAGCGACGCGTCGGGTGCGGCGAGCCCGGCGCGGTGCCGCAGCGCCTCTACCAGCGCCTCGCCCATTCCCCGGCCCGCGCGCGCGCCCTCCGCGATGGCGGCGTTCATTTCGCGTCCCGTTTCCTCCACCATCCCGAAGGTGCCGTCGGCCAACCCCGCGGCCACGTCTTCGCTCGTCCCGCCGTAGGCGGCGAGCTCGAAGTCGTGGATCGCCGCGCTGCCGTTCAGTGCGAGGTGGGTGATCACGCCGCGTCGCACGAGGGCCGCGAGCAGCGGGCCGAGGCCGACCTTGATCACGTGGCCGCCCAGCATCACGACCACGCCGCGGCGGCCGGCGGCGTCGGCCACCAGCCGCGCGACGTCGCGCGCGTCCTTGGCGGCGAGCACGTTCGGGAGCGAGTCCCAAAAGGCGGCGAAGCTCCGGTCGGCGCCGGGTGATTGGGCGAGGAGCGATGGGTCGAGTTTGTTCGGGCGCTGCGCGATGGGAACTGTCTTCAGGCGCGAAAAGTCCGCCTCGCGGTAGTCTGTCATGGGTGCTCGGCGGGGGGGGCGGAGTACTCCTTGAGCTTCAGCGTCACCTGACCGAATGAGAAGTTGGACTGCAGTGCGAGCATGATGCGCCCCCCCGGCTGCTCGTCGGAGAGCCACATCCGGGCGTCGGCCTTCTCGGCGAAGATGCCGCCGCCGTTCGGGATGCGCGGACGGATCACGATCGCGTCCCATTTCCTGCCTGCGACGCCCACGCGCTCGCGCTTCAGCACCTCGACGATGACGGGATTGCGCTCGGGTCGGAAGTAGCGCCGGTACTCGTAGCGCTTGCCGATCTCGAGCGGCACGGTGCGGATCCAGTAGAGAAACGCGGCGTCGTCGAGCGGCTCGGCGACCGTGGGCGCCGCGCTGTCGCGCCCCGCCTCGCGGTAGATCCCGGAGTCGGGGTAGATCTCGAACTTCCGCTCCCACGCCTTGCCCTTCTCTTCGGTCTGATTCAGGAACCGGCGCGATCGGAAGTCGCGGCGCCCCACCCACGACTCGAGGTTCTGATGAATGTGGTACCACAGCGCGCCACCGTCGATCAGGAACCGGAAATGCACCGCCTCCACCCCGCGGATCGTATCGACACCCGCGACTTCCATGGTGGCCGTCCCGACGCTGAACGGCCCATACCGCGCCCCGTACACCAGCCGCTCGCCCACGGCAAACGGCACCGCCGTGGGGGGAGGGGCGGGAGTCGTCGCGGTCGCCGTCAGCGACGCTGACGCCGCGGGGGCGGCGCGCGTCGAGTCGGTGCGACCCGTATCCGACTGGGCGCGGAGCGAGGTGGCGATCACCAGCACGGCGACCGCGGTGTGGGCGGCGCGGATGATCGCACGCGCCCGCCATGCCTGGAGCAGCTGGCGCCACGGCCTCACCCGCGATGGCCGCTGCACCAGGTCGTAGCGGACGGCCGCGGGCACGGTGTCGACGCGGCGGGCATGGCGGGTAAGCCGGGCGAGGAGCTCCGCGCTGGCGCACCAGCCATCGGTGAGAAGCAGCCGCGTGCCGTCGCTCCGCAGCGCCTGTCGCAGCACGATCAGTCGCAGCGCGACAAAGCCCGACATCGTGTCGCGCAGCCCCGGGAGCCGGAGCAACCGCGGGGCCCAATGACGCGCCAACCGGAGCGCCCGCGACGCCTGCCCCCGCTGCTCCACCTGCTCGACGACGACGAGGTCGGCCCCCGACTCGAGCCGCTTCACCATGTCCTCCATGCTCTCAGGGGAGTGGGCGAAGTCGGCGTGCAGCGTGATGGCGCAGTCGCGCTTGGGCCGGTCGGTGCGCTGCAGCGCGAGACGCAGCAGCTCCTCCAGGCTCCTCGCGTAGCCCTCGCGCGTCCGGTGCGTCACCACGGTCATCGGCAGCACCTTGGCGTAGGACGCGAGGACGTTGCGCGTCTCGTCCGTCGAGGCGTCGTCCAGCACCAGCAGCTGATATTCGCGTGGGAACGCCGTGAACACCTGGCGCACCTTCCAGAGCACCAGCCCCGCCGTGCGGGCTTCGTTGTGGACCGGGACGCAGACGTAGATCATAGCCCTGCAATCTAGACGAGCGAGCGATACACGGCCAAGACGCCGGCGGCCATCGCGGGGGCGGTGAACTGCGAGGGAAGGGGAACGGGGGACGGGTGGTCCAGAGCCTCGACGACCTTGCGGGCGAGGGCGTCGGCGTCGCCCACGGGGACGAGCCAGCGCTCGGGTACCATCTCCGGCAGGCCGCCGGCACGCGTGGCGACCACCGGCGTGCCGAGCGCCAGCGCGTGCAGCACGACGCTTCCTAACCCCTCCTCCTTCGACGACATCACGAGCACGTCGGCCTCCGCGATGAGCGCGTCCGCTTCGGGCACGTGCCCCAGTAGGTGCACGCGGTCCGCGAGGCCGAGGCGCGCGAGCGCCGCCGCGAGAGAGCCCCGCAACTCGCCCTCACCAGCGATGACCCAATGGAGATCGGCGCGGGCCGCTCGTGCCGCGTGGGCGGCCCGGATCAGGGTGTGCTGGTCCTTGTGGCCGACCAGGGCGGCGACGTTGGCGGCGAGGGGCGTGTCCGGCGACAGGCCGAGGCGGGCGCGCACGTTGAGGGGCGTGCGGGCGGCGCGTCGCACCTCGTCGGGATCGATGCCGGATGCGACTACCGTGATGTCGCGGGCTCCGATCCCGTCCGCGACGAGCACCGCCCGCACCGCCTCGGAGATCGCGATCACGTGATCCACCCGACGCCAGACGCTTCCCCGACGCAGGTGGAAGTCCACCCGCCGCGTCGCGACGAGCGCCGGGTCGCCGGGGCCTCCTCCGGACAGGCGGCGCATCCAGTACGCGAGCTGCAGCGCATGACTATCGTGCGCGTGTAGGAGATCGGGCGCGAAGTCGGCCGCTTCGAGATACAGTCGCCACAGGGCGCGGGGGTCGAGCGAGGGCCCCCAGGGCACTTCCCGGACGGTCGCCCCATGCTCCGCGACCCGGCGCGCGAGCTCGCTGCGACGCTGGGTCACGAGCCGCTGCTCCAGCCCTTCCGCCCGGGCGAGGTCCCGCGTGAGGAGCCGGACCTGGTTTTGACCGCCTCGGTACTCCCGACCCGAGTCGACGTGCAGGATGCGCACGTCCGCTCAGACCGGCTGCTTCGCGGCATGGCCGAGCGCGGCGCGCAGCTCGGCCAGGGTGAACGGCTTGTGGAGGTAGGGTCGACCCAGCCCGTCGAGGAATTGCAGCGTGTCGCCGCGCACCGTGTCGCCGGTCGCGAAGATGATGCGCTCGGCGACGCGCGGATCCTGGCGCGCGAGCTTCATGTACATGTCGCGCCCGGAGAGGTGCGGCATCCGCAGGTCGCAGATGATGACGTCGAAGGGACCGGCCAGCGCGCGCTCGAGCGCGTAAGCGCCGTCGCTCGCCACCTCGACGGTGTGGCCCCAGCTCTCGAGTGTGGCGCGCATGTAGTGGAGGATGTGCGGCTCGTCGTCCACCACCAGGATGTTCAACGGCTTCGATTCGCCGCGCGGTGCCGGCGCCGGCTCTGCCCGCGCCGCCGGGACGCCGACCGGCAGCTCGACCGTGAACGTCGCTCCGCTGCCCGGACGGCTCTCCAGGCTGATGCGACCCCCATGCTCCTTCAGAATGCCCTGGCAGATCGACAGCCCGAGCCCGGTCCCCTCGCCCTCCGGCTTGGTCGTGAAGAACGGCTCGAACACCCGGGCGGCGACGTCTTCGGGAATCCCGGGTCCCGAGTCGGTCACGCTCACGGCGATGAGGTCCTGCACGCGCCTGGCCGTGATCCAGATCCGGCCGGAGGGGGCGTCGCTCGCGATCGCCTGGCAGGCGTTGTTGATCAGGTTCACGAACACCTGCTTGATCTGGTTGGCGTTGACCTCGACCTCGGGGAGGCCGGGCTCCACGTCCAGGGTCGCCTCGACCTTGTGCGCCATCAGCTGGTTGCGGAGCAGCACCAGGGTGGAGTCCAGCAGCTGCTGGATCGGCTGCCGCGCCCGCTCGCCCTCCTGGCTGCGGGCGAACGACAGCAGGTTCTTGACGATGGTCGCCGCCCGCTCCGCCTCCTGACGGATCACCTGGAGCGGCTCCTCCAGGGACGCCGGCACCCCTGCTTCGGCCAGGAAGTCGCTGAACCCCACGACGGATGCGAGGGGGTTGTTCAGGTCATGCGCAATGCCCGCGATGAGTTGACCGATCGCCGACATTTTCTCAGACTGTATGAGCTGCTCTTGCAGCCGCCGCCGGTCCGTCTGGTCCTCGAACACCAGCACGGCGGAGCCGGGTTCGGCCATCGGGATGGTGGTGAGGAGCAGCGCCCGTTCGCCCGCGCGGATCTCGACCGAGGTCGCGGCCGGCTCGGCGATGGCCCGCGCGACGGGGTCGGACCACGCCGGCGGCAGGAGCCCGAGCCAGGGGCGGCCCGGAATCGCCGTGACGGGCGTTTGGATCAGCTCGGCGAACACGCGGTTGGCGCGACGCACCGTGCCGAGCGCGTCCACGATGCAGATCGCCTGGGAGATGGCGTCCACGGTCTTCTCCCACTCGCGCTTGGCGGACGACAGCAGCTCGACCAGGCGCGCGTTCTCGAGCGCGATGGCGCCCTGGGCGAGCACCAGCGACACGAGGGTCAGCTCGGCCTTGCCGAGCGCCCCCGGGCGGTCGCTCGACACCGAGACGGCTCCCATCGTCCGGCCGGCGGCGATGAGTGGCGCCCCGATCCACGAGCCGGGCGCGTCGCCGCCGAGCTCGGCCCCGCGGCGGCGGGCCTCCTCGCGGACATCCCGCGGGAACGCGAGGGGTCCGCGCCGCAGGGCGAGCTGCAGCAGGGGGTCGTCGGTCCGCGCCGGCGCGGCGTTCGTGTCGTAGGTCACGGCGAGCCGGTTCGATTCCGCGTCTAGTAGAACGACCGAGAGGCGGTCGGGTTTGAGCAGCTCGGCGAGGGCCCGCGCCACCAGGTCGATCACGCTGGCGGGCCGGAACGCTCCAGCGAGCTCCTGGGCGAGCATCGTGAGGCGCGCCAGCAACTCGACGCCGGGGCGTGGGGTAGCAGCCCTAGAGGGAGGCTTGGGCATGATCCTGGCCAACGTCCGCGGTCGCTTGCGGATACAGGACTTCCGGCTGGTCGCGCTCGCGCTGGCGCGGGGCGACGCGGGGCGGCGCGCCCGCTACGAGCAGGTGCTGCTCGAGCAGGGCCCCGACCCGCTGCTCGACGAGCCCGGTCTGCTCGAGGCGTTGCTGGCCGTGCGCACGCTCGCCGTCCCGTCGCCGCCCCTGTTCGCCTACGTCGCCGTGCGACACACGCTGCGCGCCGCGGCCGTCGACGACCGTGAGCTCGCGGACTACCTGGCCGCGCTGTTGCTCGAGTTCGGCGATCACGACCGGCACACGCGCATCCGTCGGGCCGACGACGAGAGCTACAGCTATCTCGTCGACATCGTGGAGGACCTCACCGGACTGGACGACACCGGAGAGCGGGGACTGCTGTTGCGCGTGCATCTCGGCAATTACAGCCTCTGGTTCGCGGGGCTGTTCCCGGATTACATCGAAGCCCGGCGCACCCGCAAGGGCGGGCCCGACCTGCCGTACTACGACGAGGTGGGCCGGCAGGGGTATCGGCTCGCCTCGGAGCACCGCCTGGCCGAGCGGTTCGGCGTCGCCAGCATCTACCGCAGCGCGGCGGAACGGTTCCCCACGCTGCGGGTCGCGTTCAACCGCCTGAGCGACCGCGTGTTCTTCCGCAACGTGTCGACTCCCGACAAGATACTGCGCAATCTGTAGGGCGGATGGGCGGACCGGCGGACGGTCGGACAGGCGCGCACTTCCGTCCGCCGGACCGCCTGTCCGGCCGTCCGTCATTCGTCCAGGAATTTCGTCGACAGTGTCGTCGCCGCCTCCACGAGCTGCTCGGCCGATTTCACGAACCGCACCACGATGGGCAGCGAGCCCTTGAGCGTGAGCTTGCGCTGCATGATCCCGGCAATGGGACCCAGCTCCTTGCGGATCACGCGCTTCCACTGCGCATAGTCGCCCGCGATCACGAACGCCGCCCGCTCCGCTTCGCCCTGCGACACGACCTTCGCCTCCCGGCACGTGCCGCGGTCGAGATCGAGCCAGATCCCGACCGCCTCGTTGATCCCGATCTCCGGCTGGGGGTTCACCACCAGGGCCACGGCGCCGTGCGTCCATTCGAGCGAGGCGGCCCGATAGCCGTCGCTCGCGTTGATCGCGGCGCCGTAGGCGCTCACCCATTCGGCGGACGGGAACGCGACGCTCACCCGACGGCCTCCGCGAAGCCGCGGAACAGCGCGTCCTCCGTGTCGTCTTCCGGATGCCACTGGACGGCGAGCGTCCACGGCGCCGCGCCACCCGCACGTTCGACGCCCTCGATGACGCCGTCCTCCGCCCACGCCGTCGCGCGCAGCGCCGGGGCCAGCTCACGGATCGCCTGATGGTGGCGGCTGTTGACCTTCGCTCCAAGAGTCCCGAGGGTGTGATGGAGCAGGCTCTCCGGCTCGACGCGCAGCGCATGGCGGGCGGCGGTGTCGGCGTGATCGATCGGGCCCCCCCCGCGCTCGCTCGCCAGGTCCTGATAGAGCGTGCCACCCAGGGCCACGTTCAGGATCTGGATGCCGCGGCAGATGGCGAGGACGGGAAGGCGGCGGCGCTCCGCGCCGGCGATGAGCGCCAGCTCGACGGCATCGCGGGCGGGGTCGGTTTCGCCGAGCTTGGGGTGCGGGGCCGCACCATAGCGGGACGGCTCGACGTCCTCGCCCCCCGTGAGCACCAGCCCCTGCACCCGGTCGAGTGCGGCGCACGCGGCGTCGGGGTCGAGGACCGGCGGCACGAGGAGGGGCACGAGGCCGGCGCGCGTGAGGGCGCGCACGTACGCGATGTTGAGGGCGACGCGCTCCCGACCGCCGTCGGTCCGGCGCGTCGCGCTCACCGCGACGACCTTGGTCACGGCGTCGAAGTGGGGGAGCCCAGGAGCGGGCAATGCGCGTTGGAGACGCCGCGCCAGTCCACCCGCACACCGTACAGCGGGATGGTCTTGTCGCCTCCACTCACCGTGCCCAGCTGTGGGTACGACTTCGGAGGTCGTACTCCCTCGTACAGGAGCACGCCCTGCGCGCGCTGGCTCGAGTCGTCCACGACGAGCAGCGCGTAGACGGTGGTGTCGGACGGGTAGGGAGGGAAATTCGGGCCCTGATACGCCATGGCGAGGCGTGGCCCGCTGTAGGTGATGGCGACCATGCTCTGCTGCGCGTTGCCGGCGACGCGGGCTGGGAGCGAGCCGGGCAACCCCCGCGGGGGTTCGGTGAGGATGAAGGGTTGCAGCCGCAGCTGATCCTGGATGAGCGAGGGCCCGATGAGCTGTGCCATGCCGCAGGTGGGCGAGTGGGTCCGATCGCGGCCGCTGCACGCAACTAACGACGTCACGAGGAACGACGTCACGTTGAATAGCGTCGCGCGCAACAGCGTACTCGGCTGGGCGGGCGTCACCGTGGCGTCACGACTTCGAGCACCGTGGTCGGGTCCGGGGCGTCGCGCGCTACGCGCCGGAACTCCAGGCTGTCGGCGTCGGGGACGAACGGCGTCCCGAGCCGGAGCGTGTCACCCCCCACGAGCCAGGCGGCCGTTTTCGCCTCCTGCGATACGGGGTGGTCGAAGCCGGCGCCCAGGACCCAGCGGCCCGTTCCCCGGAGGGGGCCGCCGCCCAGTTTGGTGCGCTCGGGCTGCCCGAAATAGCGGCGGTAGAGCGATCCCGTG
>QHTP01000167.1 GCA_003220855.1 Gemmatimonadota bacterium | reverse complement strand
CCCGATGCGCCGCACGTCGAGCCGCACCGAAGCGTAGAACTTGAGCGCCCGGCCCCCGGTGGTCGTCTCGGGATTGCCGAACATGACCCCGATCTTCTCGCGCAACTGGTTGATGAACACCACCGCCGTGCGCGACCGGTTGATCGCCCCCGCGAGCTTGCGCAGCGCCTGGCTCATCAGCCGCGCCTGCAGCCCCGGGAGCGAGTCGCCCATGTCCCCCTCGATCTCCGCCTTCGGGACGAGCGCCGCCACCGAGTCGATGACGATCACGTCCACCGCCCCCGAGCGCACCAGGATCTCGGTGATCTCGAGCGCCTGCTCGCCCGTATCGGGCTGTGACACGAGCAGGTTGTCGATGTCCACACCCAGCTTCTTGGCGTATTCGACGTCGAGCGCGTGCTCGGCGTCGATGTACGCGGCGGCCCCGCCCTGCCGCTGTGCATGCGCCACGATGTGCAGGGCCAGCGTGGTCTTGCCGCTCGATTCGGGACCGAAGATCTCCGTCACCCGGCCTCGCGGGATCCCCCCGATGCCGATCGCCGCGTCGAGGTTGATCGCGCCCGTGGGGATCACTTCCACCCGCACCCGCGGCGCGTCCGCCCCCATCCGCATGATGGCGCCCTTGCCGCACGTCTTCTCGATCTGGGTGATCGCCAGGTTGAGAGCCTTCCGGCGCTCCTCCGTCAGGCTCGGAGCTTCGTTTTCCGCCGCCATGAGTGTCCTCGACATGGGTTGGGAGCCTCCGCGTGAGAGGCCCGAATATATACCGAAGCCCCGGCTAGCGCCACCCGGGGCGGAACGCGTCTGCCACGTGCTCCAGCCGGCCGTCCACGACCGCGATGCAATCGAACCGGTAGATATCGGCGGGCTTGCCGAAGCGGTCCACCCACACGCGCGCCGCCTTCACCAGCTCCCGGCGCTTCGCCCCGGTGACGGCCTCGAGCGGGCTTCCGAACCCCGTCCCGCGGCGCGTTTTCACTTCCACGAAGGTGACCAGGTGCCCCTGGCGCGCGATCAAGTCGATCTCGGTGTGACCGACGCGGAAGCGATGCGCCACGATGTGGCACCCACGCGACAGGAGGTAGCGGATCGCCTGCTCCTCCCCCGCCAAGCCCCGCCGCTGGCGCTCGTCCTTCCATCCCGCCGGATCGCTCCGCAGCCCGCTCTTCACGGGTGCAAGCTAATAGCTTCGCTTGGCGCGGGCGAACCAATTCCTTGCGGGTGGTGTGCGTTTGTTGCGAGCGGCCGCCCGCTAGGCGCGACAGATCTCATCCAGCTCGTCCAGGCCGACCAACACGTCCCGCGGCTTGGACCCGTTGGCGGGGCCGAGAATGCCGGCGAGCTCGAGCTGATCGATGATACGGGCGGCGCGCCCGTAGCCGATGCTCATGCGCCGCTGCAGCAGCGACGTCGAGCCGAGCTGATTCTGAATACACACCTCGGCCGCTTGCCGGAACATCGCATCGCGCTCTCCCGGATCGGCCCTTCCCCCTTCCCCGGCCTCATCCCCGGCCCTTTCCCGTTCTTCAAGCGCCGCCACCTGCTCGTCGATGCTCGCGCCCGCGGGGGTCACCGCACGCCCGGCGCGGGCCTTGTACCACTCCATCAGGCGCTCGGTCTCCTCGGTCGAGATGAACGCTCCTTGGACGCGCTGCGGCTCGCTCTTGCCGGGCGGCAGGAACAGCATGTCGCCGTTGCCGAGCAGCGTTTCCGCGCCGTTCTGGTCGAGGATCGTGCGGCTGTCCACTTTGGCCGACACGCGGAAGGCGACCCGGCAGGGAAAGTTCGCCTTGATGAGACCGGTGATCACGTTCACGGAGGGGCGCTGCGTCGCCAGCACGAGGTGGATTCCGATGGCGCGGGCCTTCTGCGCCAGCGTGGCGAGGGGCGTCTCGATTTCGCCCTGTACCGTGAGCATCAGGTCCGCGAGCTCGTCCACGATCAGCACGATGTAGGGCACGACGCCGCCCGTGTACTCGCCGTCGAGCGGCAGCTCTTTCTGGATTCCGGCCTGCGTCGCCAGCGTCTCGCGCGGTCCCTTGAGCGGCTTCTTCTCCTCGACCTTCTTGTTGAAGTCGACGATGTTGCGCGCGTGGTTGGCGTGCAGCAGGCGGTAGCGCCGCTCCATTTCCCACCCCGCCCATTTGAGCACGCTCGCGGCCTTGTGGTGGTTCGTCACCACCGGCAGGCCGAGATGGGGGAGCGCGGCATACATCGAGAGCTCCACCATTTTCGGATCGATCATCAGGAGTTTGAGCGTGTCGGGCGTGTGCGTGTACACCAGGCTCGTGATGATGGTGTTGATGCAGACGGACTTGCCGGAGCCGGTGACGCCGGCGATCAGGAGATGCGGCATCTTGGCGAGGTCCGCGACCACCGGGTCGCCCTCGAGATTCTTGCCCAAGCCCAGCGGCAGCGCGCGGCTTGCCCGCTGGTAATCGGCGCCTTCGATCAGCTCCCGCACATGCACCATACGCGGGATCGGATTGGGCACTTCGATCCCGACCGCGGCCTTGCCCGGAATGGGCGCCACGATCCGGAGCGACGGCGCCCGCATCGCGAGGGCCAGGTCGTCGGCCAGAGACGCGATGCGCCCCACCTTCACGCCCGGGCCCGGTGCCACCTCGTACTGTGTCACGACCGGCCCAACCGTGCGTCCCGCGATCGAGCCTTCCACGCGGAACGTCTGCAGCGTCTCGATCAGCTTCTGTCCCATCTGCTCGATCTGTACCAGCCCCGCGTCGCCATCTTCGGGAGGCGCGGGGTTCAAGAGATCGATGGGGGGGATCAGGACGCCGGCGGGGACCTGCGCCGGTCTAGGAACCGGTGGGCTCTTCTGCCTCCGCTCCTTCGGGAAACGGGAAACGGGAAAGGGGACTGCGGGGGACGGCGCCGGTGCCTCCGTCACCGTCGGTCTCGGCGTCGTCTTGTCCGTTTCCCCTTTCCCCTTTCCCGTTTCCCGCTTCTCAACTCCCGTTTCCCGAGTTCTTAGCGCGACCAGCGGATGCCAGCCTACCGTCAGGATCCCCAGCGCCGAGAGCGCGAACAGCCCGACCAGGGCGCCCCCGGCCGTGCCCACGGCCTGATGGATGCCGTGCGCCACGAGCGCGGGCGCCACGCCGACGAGCCGCTGGGTGGGACTCCACACCGCGTAGTCCGACGGGAAGCGGGCGCCCGTGACCGTCCCGATGCCGTAGGGCAGCAGCAGCACGAGTCCCACGCCGAGCGCGGCCGTCCGGGCCGAGGAGAGGCTCCCCAAGCGCTCGAACGCCGCGAGCGCCCAGCCGACTCCGAGCAACGGCAGCACGGCCGAGCCCGCGCCGAGCGCCCGCCACAGGAGCGAGCCGATGTGGTCGCCCCAGCTCCCGGTGATGGGGAGGCGCAGCAGCGTGAGTCCGAGGAACAGCCCGACCACGAGGGCGCCGATGCCGATCAGCTCCTGGCGCGCCTTCGCGTTCATGTGATGCGGCGGTCCGCGTAGGTGGGGACGACGCCGAATCGGTCGGGCTGGGCGGCGAAGGCGACGTCCTCTTCCAGATCGACGTCCCCCAGCTGGTGCGCCGCGTCCGAGCCCTCCAGCGCCTCTGCCCAGCTCGTCAGCTCGTCCGTGAGGGCGAGGGCGGCACGGCCGGCGTCGTTCAAGGCGAGCTTGCGGAGACCCTTCTTCACGGCCTTGATCACACGGCCCGCCGTGTAGGCGTCCTCGATGGCGAACTGCTTCTCGCGGCCGGCGCAGATGATCACCAGATCGCGCGGCTCGAGCAACACCGCGCGGGCGCGCTCGACCAGCGCCTTGAAGTTCACAGGGGCGCCCACGAGCACCGGCTCCCCACCCTGCGCGGCGACCAGGGCAGGCGTGCCGTTCGTGGTGGCGAGCACGATCGTCTTACCCGCCACCACCGCGGGCACCATCTCCCGCGGCGAATTCCCCAGCGCGAACCCTTCGATTTTCACGCTGCGGCGCTCGCCGGCGAGCAGGACGCCGTCCTTCTCGAGGTTCGAGGCGAGGCGGACCGCCTCTTCGGACGTGGTGGCGGGGATCACCGCCTTGGCACCGTTCGCCAGGGCCGTGATGATCGTCGTCGTCGCGCGCAGGGCATCGATGACGACGACGCCCCGGCCGGCGAGATCCCCCGCGCCCAGGCCGAGCGGCGTGAAGTGGACGTCGATCTTCATGCCGGGGGTTGCAGCAGCTGGGGCTCGCGCTCGAGAAATTTGGTGTCCACGCGGCCCGCGATGAAGTCGGGATGACGCATGACCCGACTGAGGAAGGGAATGGTCGTGGTCACGCCTTCAATGATAAACGAGTCGAGCGCCTGGCGCATGCGGGCCAGCGCCTCCGCCCTGCTGTTGCCGTGGACGATCACCTTCGCGAGCAGCGAGTCGTAGAACGGCGGCACCGTGTAGCCCGCGTAGATATGCGTGTCGACACGCACACCGGGTCCGCCCGGCGGGTGGTATGCGGTGATCGTCCCGGGACTGGGCTGAAAATTGCGCGCCGGATCTTCCGCATTGACCCGGCACTCGATGGCATGCCCCCGCAGCCGGTTGCCGTTCATCACGAACGACAGCGGCTCACCCGCGGCCACGCGGATCTGCTCTTTGACCAGATCGAAGTTGGTGCACATCTCGGTCACGGGATGCTCCACCTGGATGCGCGTGTTCATCTCCATGAAGTAGAACGAGCCGTCCTCGTCGAGCAAGAACTCGATCGTCCCCGCTCCCACGTAGCCGATCGCTTCGGCGAGTCGCACCGCCGAGTCGCCGATGTCCTGGCGCAGGGTGGCGTCCACGACCGGGCTCGGGGCTTCCTCGACGAGCTTCTGGTGGCGGCGCTGCACCGAGCAGTCCCGCTCGCACAGGTGCATGATCCGCCCGTGCGTGTCGCCCATGATCTGGATCTCGATGTGCCGCGGCCGGGCGAGGTACTTCTCGAGGTACACGTCGTCCGAACCAAACGCCGCCAGCGCCTCCTGCTTGGCCAGGGAGAACGCTTGCGGGAATTGCTCCGCGTCCTGCGCCACTCGCATGCCCTTCCCGCCCCCGCCCGCGGCGGCCTTGATGATCACCGGGAAGCCGAGCTTTTCGGCCAGCGTGAGCCCCGTATCCGCGTCGTCCACCGGGCCGGGCGAACCGGGCACGGTAGGCACCTTGAGCCGCTGGGCGAGCTTGCGCGCGGCCGCCTTGTCGCCCATCTGGCGGATCTGCTCGCCCGTTGGGCCGATGAAGGTGATGTTCGACGTGCGCACGATGTCGGCGAACTCGGCGTTCTCCGCGAGGAAGCCATAGCCGGGGTGCAGGGCGTCCGCCCCCGTGATCTCGGCCGCCGCGATGATGCGCGGAATGTTCAGGTAGCTGTCGCGCGCCGGCGCTCGCCCGATGCACACGTCGTCATCGGCGAAGCGCGTGTGCAGGCTGTCACGATCCGCCTCCGAGTAGACGGCGACCGTATCGATATCCAGTTCCTTGCACGCACGGATCACCCGCAGGGCGATCTCCCCGCGGTTGGCGATCAGTACCTTCTTGAACATCAGGGCGTGATATCGCCGCGCAGACCCGCCGCGGCCGTGGTCCCGCCAAACGACTGGCTCTCCCCCGAATCGACCCCCGACACCTTGAGCGCGAACTCGCTCGGGTTGGTGGCGTAGAAGATCGCGCTCTCGTAGCTCACCATGCCCTGCTGGTACCAGTAGAACAGCGACTGGTCGAAGCTCTGCATGCCGTACTGCACGGAGCCCTGCGCGATCAGGTCGGGAATGGAGAGCGACTTGGTCAGGTCGCGCATGTTCTCCTGGACGGCGGCGGTGTTGATCAGCACTTCCGAGGCCGGGACGCGACCCTTGCCGTCCTTGCGCGGCACCAGCCGCAGCGACACGATCGCCTGCAGCGCCGTCGAGAGCAGGTGCCGCACCTCGTCGTGTTGGTGGGGGGGGAAAAACGAGATCACGCGGTTGATCGTCTGGGTCGCGTCCGTCGTGTGGAGCGTCGAGAACACCAGATGCCCGGTGTCGGCCGCCTTGAGCGCGGTGTCGAGCGTCTCCATGTCGCGGATCTCGCCGATCAGGATCACGTCCGGCGCCTGGCGCAGCACATGGCGCAGCGCCGCGTTGAACGAGAGCGTGTCGTTCCCCACCTCGCGCTGCGAGATGTTGGCCAGGTTGTCGCGGTGCAGGAACTCGATCGGATCCTCGATCGTAATGATGTTCACCCGTCGGTTGGTGTTGATGTGGTTGATCATCGCCGCCAACGCCGTCGACTTGCCCGACCCCGTCACGCCCGTCACCAGGACCAGCCCCCGCGGCCGCAGCCCGATCTCCTCGAGCACCGGGGGCAGGTTCAAGTCGCGGATGGTCTTGACCTCGTAGGGAATGGCCCGGAACGCGAACGCCACCGTGCCGCGCTGCTGGTACACGTTGGTCCGGAACCGACCCACCCCCGGGACACCGATCGCGAAGTCCGCCTCCTTGTGCTCGGCGAACTCCTTCACCTGACGCGGGGTCATGATCTGCTCGGCCAGCGACTTCAGCTCCTCGGGCTTGAGCGGCGCGCTCTCCAGCGCCAACAGCTCGCCGTTCACCCGGATCGTCGCCGGCCGGCCCACTTTCAGCAGCAGGTCCGACGCGTTGCGCTGGACCATATGCGTGATCGCCGCCTTGAAGTTGAAGGTCGGTTGCGGGCTCTGGGGAGCTTCAGGCATGGGGATCTACTCGGAAAAGGGGCTGTCCGAACTCGACGGGCTGGGAGTTCTCCACCAGCACCTCCCGAATGACGCCCGCCACCTCGGACTCGATTTCATTCATGATCTTCATCGCCTCGATAATGCACACCACCTGCCTCGGCGCCACGCGACTGCCCCCCTTGACGTAGGGCTCGGCACCCGGCTCGGGAGCCGTGTAGAACGTCCCCACCATGGGCGACTTGATCTCGAGCAGCTGCGACGGTGGAGCGGAGACGGCGCCCCCCGGAGCAGCGGGCGCCCGCTGGGCTGCTGCGGAGGGGGGCGCCGTCTCCGCAGGCGCCTGCGCCACCACCATGTGCTGACCGCTGGCGTTGGTCTCATGCCCGGCCCTGGTCAGCCGCACCGTCGACCAGGACCCGAACAAACCCCGGCGGACTTCGATCGCTCCGAGCTCGGGTGCATCCTTCAGGATCTGCACCAGCTGGGCGATGATGTCGAGGTTCATGTCTCCCGGTCGCGCACGATAGGGTCCAAAGTTACACGACCTCCATGAGGTCCGTCAGCCCGTCGGACAAGAGCTCCGCGGCGCTGCCGTCCGGGGGGAGGTGCACGTCGTCCTCGATGCGCACGCCGCCCTCTCCGGCCAGGTACACGCCCGGCTCCACGGTGACCACCGCGCCACCGGGAAGGGGCTCGGCGTTGGTTTTCGCCAGCCGCGGCGCTTCGTGCACCTCGAGCCCCAGCCCGTGCCCCAGCGAGTGCCCGAACGCCTCCCCCAGACCGCGTGCCGCGATCGGCTCCCGCGCCAGCGCGTCGGCGTCCCGGCCGCTCATTCCCGCGCGCACGCCGCCGCGCGCCCGCCGCTGCGCGTCGTACACCACCCCGTACAGCGCGCGCTGGCGCTCGCTGGCCCGCGCTCCCACGATCACTGTGCGCGTGATATCCGCGCAGTACCCATCGACCTGAGCCCCGAAGTCCAGCAGCAGCCACTCGCCCGTTGCCACGACGCGCCCGCTCGAGCGCGCGTGCGGCAGCGCGCTGCGTGGCCCCGACGCCACGATGGTCGGAAAGGGGTGTCCCTCGCTCCCAAGCTGGCGCAGCGTCCCTTCCAGCAGACCGGCAATCGCCAGCTCGGTCATGCCCGGACGCACCTGCGCGAGCGTGCGGCGCAGGGCCTCCCCGGCCAGCAGGGCGGCGCCGCGAATCGCTGCGACCTCGCCCTCGTCCTTCGCGGCGCGCAGCCGTTCCACCAGCTCGGTCACCGGTCGCCACCGCCAGGGCGTCCCTGCCTCGCCGAAGCGGCGGGCGTCGTGCACCGTGAGCGCGTGGGCCTCGTAGCCGATCTCGCCGAGTGGGCCCAGCGTCGCGAGCTCCCGGAAGAAGCGGTCCCACACGCTCGTGCCCTCGACCTCGACGCGCGCCACCGCCCCCGCTTCGGCTCGCGCCTGCTCGTCGTAGCGAAAATCCGTCACGAGCAGGACGTCGCTGCGCGTCACGACCACCAGGGCGGCCGAGCCGGAGAAGCCGGTGAGGTAGCGGATGTTGGCGCGCGACGTGACGAGCAGCCCGTCCAACCCGTCGGCGTCGAGCGCCCGCACGAGCGCGTCCTGCCGCGAGCGCCGCCGGTCAGGTATCATGGCGGGCCTGGAGATAGCCGACCAGGCCCTCGAGTCCCAGCCGATAGCTGTCGGCGCCGAACCCCGTCACCATGCCCACCGCGGCGTCCGCGAGCAGCGAGCGCCGCCGCTCGGGCTCGCGGGCGAACAGGTTGGACAGGTGCACCTCGACGAATGGCACCCGCACCGCGAGCAGCGCGTCGCGCACCGCGAGGCTGGTGTGCGTGTACGCCGCGGCGTTGAGGACCAGGCCGTCCGCCTTGCCCTTCAGGCGCTGGATCGCTTCGACCAGCTCGCCCTCGTGATTCGTCTGGGTCCAGGACACGTCGATCCCGAGCGCGCGCGCCCGCTCGCGCGTGCGCGCCTCGATCTCCGCGAGCGTCGTCCGCCCGTACAGCTCCGGCTCGCGCTCGCCCAGCAGATTCAGGTTCGGGCCGTTCAACACGGCGATGTGCACTAGGACTTGAGGCCCCTGAGCCAGGCCTGGAACTGATCGAGGTCGCCCTCGTCCTCCATCGGGGGCGGGGCCCTCGAGCCGGAGCCGCGGGCCGGGCCCGGAAACGCCGCGCCCCCCTCGGCCGGCGGGGCGGCGCCGCCCGCCGGAGCGGACGGCGGGGTGAAGAACTGGTCGAACGAAAACCCGCCGGGCGGGGGCGGGCTCGCCGGTGCCGGCTCCACCGCCGGCGTCGCGCCCGCGTCCGCCGGAGGAACGCTGCGCGGGCCTTCCTCGCCGAACACGGCGTCGAGCGTGATGCTGTCCTCGGCGGGCCTGGTGGCCTCGCCGGGCGCCACGACCTCGGGCTCCGGCTCGGGCTCGAGTGACGCGATAGCGAACGCACCGTCGAGGGGTGAGCCCGGGGACTCCGGCGCCGTCAGTGGCTCCGGATCGCCCGTGTCGTCCTCGCCGCGAGCCGGCGGCCGGCCCGCCAGGATCCTTCGCAAGAAGGTCGGCACGGACTCGCCCGTGTCCCGGCCTCTCGCCCCGCGGTCCCCCGACGACAGCCCGGCGACCCGGGCTCGCAACCGTCGGTCCCCCGGTCGCTGAGCGAGCAGCGCCTGATAGACCCGCAGCGCCTCGTCCGCGTGACCTTGACGCAGGTACAGCTCCGCCATGGTTTCGGTGACGACCGGCTCGGCGCGCGACAACGCCGCCGTGTCGGCCGCGCCATCGTCGTCCGACAGCACCACCGCGGCGGGCGTCGGGGGAGCAGCGTCCCCCGAAGCAACGGGCGCCCGCTGGGCTGCCGGAGCGGGGCCCACCGCCTGCGCGGCCACATCGTCGGGCATGATCAACGGCAGGTCGATCGTCGGCAGCTCGTCCTCGGATGGCGAGACTCCGCCGGGTGGCGCCAGTGCGCTCTCGTATTGCGTGTGCGCCAGCCCCTCGACCACCAGGTCCTGCGGCTTGAGCTCCACCTCTTCCGTCACCTCGAGCCCTTCCGCCTTGGCGGCGTCGTGAGCCACCGAGTTGAAATCGAGCGTGCCATCGTACGTCTCGATCTCGCCGGGTGGCGGAGCGGACTTGGTCGGCACGGCGTCCGCGACGCGGGCTTCTGATTCGTGCTCGACCACGAAGTCTCGACGCGGAGGAGCAGGCGGCGGCTGATGGGGGGCCGGAGGGGGGGGTGGCTTCGTCGTGAATGAATGCCGGGGCGCCGGGTCGGGCACCAGTCGCACCACCGGCTCGGGCGCGGCGGCGCGGGTCGGTGCCGGAGCCGGAGCAGGGGTCGATGGCGCGGCGGACTGCGCCGCCCTGCCTCTGGCGCGCGTCAACGCTTCAGCCGCCTCCCCGTTCATCGGGTCGGCCGAGAGCAGTCGGGTCAGCCATTCGACCGCCTCGCCGTAGCGGTGGCCCCGCTCGGCGATGTCGGCGAGGATCTTGAGCGCTAGGACATTTTCGGGGTCCAGCGCCAGAACCTTGCGGAACACGTCGGAGGCGCCGGGGTCGTTCTTCTGGTCCATCAGGCAGCGCCCGAACACGATGTGGGCGCTGACGTAATCGGGGTGCCGCTCGAGGCCCGCCGTACACAGCTCGATGGCCCTATCTAGTTCTCCTGCTTTGCGATAGGCGTCCGCCAGGGGCGCGAAGTTCCGTCCCTTGGGATTTTCGGCCCATCGCTTTTCGAGCTTTTCTATCTCGCTGGTGTAGGCCACGGCCTAAGTGGTTGTGGGAATTGGACGAAGATAGTGTTTGCTCGGGCGCGCTGTCAATTGGAAACGGCTCGAGTCGCTTGAGTTTTCCCGTTGTCGTTTTTAGACTTAACCCCCTTCGCACCGGCCCTACTCGGAGTTTCGATCCCTATGATGCGCTCCATGCGCGCGATCGTGAAGACGGTGTTTTACATCCTGGCCATCTCGTTCGTGGCCTGGCTTGCCATCGGTCAGGTCACCGACATCCTGGGTGGCGGCAAGGACGTGGTGCTCAAGGTCAACGGCGAGGTGGTGCGGTCGCAGC
>QHTP01000322.1 GCA_003220855.1 Gemmatimonadota bacterium | reverse complement strand
GGCGCACTCCGGGCGCGGCCCAACTCGTCCCGATGACCTGGCCGGCACCGTTGATCGCATAGGCGAAGCTGCTCGTGCCGCCCAGCGTGCCGAGATCGAGCATCGTTGAGCCGTCCCAGAAGAACGCGTGCGGATAGCCGGAGGCGGTGCTGCTGTACCCTACGACCTGGCCGGCGTTGTTGACCGCCGTCGCTATGCTGCCGGTTGGACCCAAGGCGCCGAGGTCGCGCATCGTCGTGCCGTCCCACAAGAGTGCGTGGAAATCGCCCGACGCGGTGGCGCTGTACCCCGCGACCTGCCCTGCGTCGTTGAGGGCGGTGGCAAAGCTGACCGAACCGCCCAACGTGCCGAGATCACGCATCGTCGTGCCGTCCCACAAGAATGCGTGGAAGTCGCCCGACGCGGTGGCGCTGTACCCTACGACCTGTCCTGCGTCGTTGAGGGCGGCGGCATGGCTGGATGTTCCGCCCAGCGTGCCGAGATCGCGCATCGTCGCGCCGTCCCAGAGAAACGCATCGGTAGCACCGGACGCCGTGGTGCTGGAGCCCGCGACATGACCGCGGGCGTTGAGGGCGGCGATCGTGCTGAACGCGCCGCCCAGCGTGCCGAGGTCGTGCATCGTCCCATCCCAGAAGAAGGCGTGGCGATGCCCCTCGGGGGTGCCGCTCACACCCGCGACGTCGCCCTGAGCGTTGAGCAGGACGTGGCCGATGGCCTCGTCGCACGTCCCCTCGGTGAAAGGGTTCCTGCCGAGGCTGCCGAGGTCACGCAGCGTCGTGCCGTCCCACAAGACGGGGTGGCAATCATAATCCGTCGAGCCGAGACTCCAGCCCGCCACCTCGCCGCGCGCGTTGATGTCGGTGGCGTAGCTGTTCGCGGCGCCTGGCAGGGCCCCGAGATCGCGCATCGCCGAGCCGTCCCACAGGAACCAGTGGAACTGGCCCTGAGCGGTGGCGCTATAGCCGGTGGCCTCACCTCGAGCGTTGAGGGCGAGCCCGAAGCTCAGCTGCGCGCCCAGAGTGCCGAGATCCTGCACCGTCACACTCGGGGCAGGGGCGGACCCCGCGGCGATGTGCGGCTGGGTGGGGGTCGCAGCGTCCTCGCAGCTCGCGAGCCACGCCACAGCGCAGACAATGGTCGTGAGCTCATGGATCCACCGTGCCGTGTGCATAACCCCCCCGAGTCTGGGTTGACGCGTGATCGCGACCGCGTCGCGCAATGCACGCAAATGTCGTGCGCTCGCACAGCCGCACGCCTCAGGGGCGCGTGACTGCTACGCCTGCGGCTCGACCGCCTCATCGCGTGGGGCCACGGCAACAGCGGACAGTCGTTAAGCTTCTCCCCGTGCGGCATCTCTACGTCCACGTCCCCTTCTGCGCCCGGCGCTGCTCCTACTGCGACTTTTCCATCGCGGTCCGCAAACGCATCCCCGCGCGGGAATATGTGGCCGCCGTCCTTCAGGAGCTGAGACTGGTCGGAATGACTGATCCCGGGGGCGAGCCCGGGGAGGCGCTGGAGACCATCTACTTCGGTGGTGGCACGCCGTCACTGCTCCCGCCGGATGCCCTGGCCACGCTTCTCACGTCCCTCCGCGACGCCTTTCCCGTGACGTCTTTCCGCGACGCCGTCGAGGTTACGGTTGAGGCCAATCCCGAAGACGTCACTCCGGACGCGGCGACAAGCTGGCGCCGGGCGGGAATCAATCGTGTATCGCTCGGGGCCCAGTCGTTCGACGATCGAGTGTTGCAGTGGATGCACCGCTCCCACGATGCGGCGCGCATTGCCGCCGCGGTGCGGACGCTCCGCGCCGCGGGGATCGACAACGTCTCGCTCGACTTGATCTTTGCCCTGCCGGCCGCGCTCGAGCGCGATTGGGCCCGTGACCTGGAGCAGGCGCTGGCCCTGCTCCCCGCTCACCTCTCGCTCTACGGTCTCACGGTGGAAGAGCGGACGCCGCTCGCCCGCTGGATCTCGCGCGGCGCGGCGTCGGCCCCGACCGACGATCTCTACGCCGATGAGTACTTGCTCGCGCATTCGCGGCTCGCGGCTTGCGGCTATCAGTTCTACGAGGTCTCGAACGCCGCGCGCGACGGCCGCCGCTCGCGTCACAATTCAGCCTACTGGTCCGGACGCTCCTACGGAGGCCTCGGGCCCGCGGCCCACTCGTTCGATGGCGCGGTGCGACGCTGGAATCTCTCCGCGTGGGAAGCGTACCGTCGCGCCGTCGCAGCAGGTGGCTCTCCCGTCGCGTCACGAGAGGTCCTCAGTGATGAGCAACGGGAACTGGAGCGGGTATATCTGGCATTGCGCACCGACGCGGGCCTCCCCCTTACCGCCCTCTACCGCCCTCCGCCGCCCTGTACCGCCAGGTGGGTGTCGCGGGGTTGGGTGGAGGTGAGGGAAGAGAGATTGGTCTGCACCCCCGAGGGCTGGCTCCGCCTCGACGCCCTGGTGCGTGACTTGACCGGCTGTGGCACAACGAGCTAAATTGTTAGCAATTAACAGCTTGGCTGATATGGCAGCGTCCCTGAACGAGCGCGAGCGTCAGGTCCTCGAAGCCGTCATCGAGACCTACGTCGCAACCGCCGAACCGGCGGGGAGTCGCACTGTCTCGAAGCGCTTCGGGCTCTCCCTGTCGCCCGCCTCCGTCCGCAATACCATGAGCGACCTGGAGGAGAAGGGGTACCTGTACCACCCCCACACCTCCGCCGGGCGGATTCCCACGGACCTGGCCTATCGGGTGTACGTGAACTCGTTAATGCGGCTGCCGGCCGTCTCGGCGTCGGAGTCGCACCAGATACGGGAAGGGCTGGGCGAACACAATGTAGTGGACCAGATCCTCGAGCGCGCGGCGCAGGTGCTGGGGGTGCTGACCAACGAGCTCGGCGTCGCCGTCGGTCCGACGCTCGATGCCGCGGTGCTCGAGCGGCTCGAGCTGTTGCAGGCGTCGTCGGAGCGGCTGTTGTTGGTGCTCACCCTCAAGAGCGGCGTGGTCCGCTCGATTTTCGTCGAGGTGCCTGCGCGGCTGGCGCCCGAAGCGGTGGCCCAGGTCGGCGTGGTATTGAACGAGCGGCTCGCGGGGCTCACGTTGCGGGAGATCCGCGGTACGCTCCCCGAGCGGTTGCGCGACGCGACGCCGGACGCGGACTCGAGCGAGCTCCTCAACATCTTCATCCAGGAGGCCGACGAGCTGTTCGAGATGCCGACCGCCGGGAACGCGGGCGTCGGGGTGGTGCTGGGGAGTGCGCAGCTCCTGGCCGGCCAGCCGGAGTTCGCGACCAAGGAGCGGTTGCAGGGGCTCATGGAGGTCACGGAGCGACGCGACCTGTTACGGGAAGCGCTGGCCCAGCGGCTGGGCCAGGGGCTCACGATTACGATCGGCAGCGAGCACCAGGACCCGAAACTCGCTCCCTTCACGCTCGTCACGGCCTCCTACCGCCTGGGCGCGCTCGCCGGCGTCATCGGCGTCATGGGGCCGACGCGCATGCCGTACGACAAGATCGTCGCCCTCGTGGATCACACGAGTCGTCTGGTCGGGGAGCTGCTCGAGTGACGCACGACTACTACGCTCTGCTCGGCGTCAAGCGCGACGCCGACGAAGCCGAGATCAAGAAGGCCTACCGTCGCCTCGCGATGCAGCATCATCCCGATCGCGTGGGCCCCGATCAGAAGCAGGCAGCCGAAGCGAAGTTCAAGGAGATCACGGAGGCGTACGAGGTGCTGCGCGACCCCGAGAAGCGCGCCACCTATGACCGCTACGGCGCCGCCGGCTTGCGGCGCGGCGCCGGGGGAAGCGACTTCGGGTTCGCGCACTTCGACCTGTCCGAAGCGCTCAACGTCTTCATGCGCGACTTCGGCGGGCTGGGCGGCTTCGACGCGCTGTTTGGCGGCGGGCGGGGCCGGCCGGAGCAGCACCGCGGCCAGGACCTGAAGGTGACCCTCAAGCTCGATCTCGCCGAGGTGGCGAGCGGCGCCACCAAGAAGCTCAAGGTGCGCACCTACGAGCGCTGCGCCGAATGTGGCGGCAGCGGCGCCGCGCGGGGCTCGCGCCCCACGACCTGCGGCACGTGCGGAGGCTCGGGCGAGGTGCGGCGGGCCGCGCGCTCCATGTTCGGGCAGTTCGTATCCGTGTCGCCCTGTCCCACCTGTGCCGGTGAGGGGAGCGTGATCGCCCAACCGTGTTCCAAGTGCCAGGGAGACGGCCGGGTCCGCGCCGAGAAAACAGTGGAGATCAACGTCCCCGCGGGCGTCGCCGATCATCATTACCTCACGATGCGCGGGGCAGGCGTGCCCGGACCGCGCAACGGTCCGCCGGGGGACTTGATCGCGGTGCTCGACATCGCCGAGGACCCGCGGTTCGAGCGGCAGGGCGACGATCTGATCTACGACCTGCCGCTGTCCTTCACGCAGGCCGCCCTGGGCGC
>QHTP01000166.1 GCA_003220855.1 Gemmatimonadota bacterium | reverse complement strand
GCGGATGTGATAGCCCGAGATCGAGATCGTGTTCCAGAGCGGCGCGTGCTCGGCGCACCACTCGAACATGTCGACGATGATCTTGAGGGCCGGCTCCACGGGATACACCCAGGCGTGCTGCGCCATGTACTCCTTGAGGATGTCGTTCTGCACGGTGCCGCGCAGCTTGTCGCTCGAGACGCCCTGGCGCTCGGCCGCGGCGACGTAGAAGCAGAACAGGATCGCGGCCGGACCGTTGATCGTCATCGACGTCGAGACCTGATCGAGCGGGATGCCGCGGAACAGGTCCTCCATGTCGGCGAGCGACGCGATCGCGACCCCGCAGCGCCCGACCTCGCCCTCGGCGCGCGGATGATCGGAGTCGTAGCCCATCAGCGTCGGGAAGTCGAACGCCACCGACAGGCCCGTCTGCCCGTGCTCGAGCAGGAAGTGGTAGCGGCGGTTCGTGTCCTCGGCGCTCCCGAAGCCCGCGAACTGCCGCATCGTCCACAGCTTGCACCGGTACATGGTGGGGTTGATGCCCCGCGTGAACGGAAACTCCCCCGGTGCTCCCAGCCGCTGGCGGGGATCGAAGCCGCTCAGGTCGGCCGCGCTGTAGATCGGTTTTCGGCTGCTGCCACTCATCGGGCCGCTCCCGCCTTCACTTGATCCAGGATCTCCGCCGCGACGTCATACGGGCTGCGGCGGCCCTCGACCACCTCGTCGAGCCGCTGGGCGAGCAGCTCTTCGGCGCGAGTGGCCTCGACCAACCAACGCTGCACCGCCCGCTCCAGCACGGCGCGCGTTCGCGCGGCCAGGCGCTGGCGGCGCCGCTCGACCAGCCGGCCGCTCGCCTCAAGATAGGCGTAGTGGCGATCCAGGGCAGCGGCGAGATCGGCGATTCCCTCGCCGCGCGACGCCACGGTCGCGAGCACGGGGGGCTCCCACACGGCGGATGGGCGGACGGGCGGACTGGCGGACGGACCGACACCGCTGTCCGCCAGTCCGCCCGTCCGGCCGTCCGCTCGGGGCCGCGGGGCGTGGTGCGGCGCGACGTGCCGAAACGCGTTGCCCCGCCGGATCCCCAGCATCACTTCGACCTCCTGGCGCAGCGTGTCCGCGCCGGGACGGTCGCTCTTGTTGACGACATACACGTACGCGATCTCCATCACGCCGGCCTTCAGCGTCTGGATGCCGTCGCCCGACTCAGGCACGAGCACGCGCACCGTCGTCTCCGCGCTGCGCGCGATGTCGCGCTCCGTCTGGCCCACGCCCACCGTTTCCACCAGGATCCGCGCGAACCCGAACGCCTCGAGCAGATCGGCGACTTCTTCGGTCGTGGTGGCCAGGCCGCCGTGCGCGCCCCGGGTGGCCATCGAGCGGATGAACACGTGCGGGTCGAGGCTCGCGGATTCCATCCGGATGCGGTCACCCAACAGCGCGCCGCCCGTGAACGGGCTCGTGGGGTCGACCGCCACGACGCCGACCGAGAGTCCCTGGGCGCGGTAGTGCTGGATCAGCTGCTCCGTGAGCGTGCTCTTGCCGGCGCCGGGCGGCCCGGTGATGCCGACGCGCCGCGCTCCTGCGCGCGCGAGCCGCGCGTGCGCATGACTCAGCACCCGCTCGAAGCCGTCGCTCTGGTTCTCGACGAGCGTGATCGCGCGGGCCAGCGCCGCGGGCTCGTGCCGGTCGAGTGCTTCGAGGATGCGCTCCACGCTCATGCAAGGTAACCAGACACGTGGGGCGCCTTCACGTCCGCTCGTCCGCGCGATCGAGCGGCACGGCCCGCACCGGGCCCGGCCGCACCGCGACGCGCTCCACCCGCGTGGGGGTGGCGGCGAGGATGTCGAACTCGAGCCCCTGCAGGGTGAAGCGCTCCCCCGCCCGGGGAATGCGCCCCAGTGCCTGGAGCAGCAAGCCGCCCACGGTCTGCACTCCCCCCGCGGCGAGCGCGATGCCCAGGCCCTCCTCGAGTCGGCTTGCCGGGGCGTTGCCTTCGAGCTCGACGATGCGGGCCGGGGCCTCGCTGGCGGCGGGCGGCGCTCCCGGCTCGAAGATCTCCGACACCAGGTCCCGCAGCAGGTCCTCGAACGTCACCAGCCCCGCCGTCCCGCCGAACTCGTCGAGCACCACGGCGAGGTGACCCCGTCCGCGCTGCATTTCCAGCATGAGATCGGCTGCACGAGTCGTGCCGGGCACGACCAGTGTGGGCCGCACCGGCACCGGCGCATCGGCCGCGATTCGAAGCAGGTCGAACGCATGCGCCACCCCTACGACTTCGTCGAGCGATGCGCGGTACACCGGGTACCGGCTGTAGCCCGACTGCATGCACACGTGGGCGGCCTCCGCGGCGAGCAACCCCTCGGGGATCGCCACGATCGCCGTGCGCGGCGTCATCAGCTCCTTGACGGGACGGTCCGCGAACGCCAGCACGCCGGACACGACCGCCATCTCGTCGGCGGAGGCGAGCGCCTCCGTGTCGGCGTTGGACAGCACGGCGGCGAGCGCGGTGCGCTTCGACGGGTCGCGCCACGCGACGAACGGCGCGAGCAGGTGGCTGAGCTGCTGCACCCGGGGCACCGCATGCGCCACGATCGGCTCGGCCCAGCGCCGGCCCACGACGCGCGGCACCAGGTAGGCGGCAGTCACCAGCAACGGGACGCCCAGGGCCACGGTGACGATGCCGAGCACGGTGGGCGTGGTGCGCGCCAGCAGCGCGGGGATCGCCGCCGCGGCGCAGATCGTGCCGATGGTCGTGAGCGCGTTGGCGGTCGCCAACACGCGCCCCGGGTTCTCGAGCGCGCCGGCCGCGCCGCTCGCCCCGCGCAGCTTGTACGTCACCCAGCGCGTCAGTTCCAGCTGGCTCACCGCCGCGGCGGCCACTCCCACCGCCGCCGACATGGCGGCGAGCAGCAGCCCGGCCAGCAGTACCACCACGGGGAGCGTCACCGCTGCCTCTGGACCACGACGCGCGTGACGCGGCGTCGATCGACCCGCTCGACCACCACCTTGTACCCGTCGAGGGTGAGCTCATCGCCGGCGCGCGGCACGCGTCCCAGCACGAAATACACCAGGCCCCCCACGGTGGAGACCTCGGGATGCTCGAACGGGCGACCGAGCACCTGCGACAGGTCGTCCAGTGTGACGCGCCCGTCCACCCAGTAACGGTCGCCGTCCTGCCGAATGGCGGGGGGCTCTCCCACATCGTGCTCGTCGTGAATCTCGCCGACGATTTCCTCGAGAATGTCCTCCAGCGTGATGAGTCCCGACGTGCCGCCGAACTCGTCCACGACGATCGCCAGGTGGGCGGGCGCGCGCTGGAAGTCGCGCAGCTGGCTGTCGAGCGTCTTGGTCTCCGGCACGTAGGCCGCCGGCCGGATGAGGCCCTGCCAGCGGACATGCGCCCCCGCGTCCCCTTCTACGAGGCCCATCGCGATGGGCACCAGATCCTTCGCGAACACGACGCCCACGATGTTATCGTGCGTGCCGTCATACACGGGCACGCGGGAATGCTCGCTGTGGCGGACGGACTCGATCACGTCTTCGGTGGACGCGGCGACGTCGACCGCTACCATGTCGAGTCGTGGGGTCATCACCTCGTCCACGCGCGTGTCGGCGAGGGTGAACACACCGAGCAGCATGTCGCGCTGGGCGACGCCCAGGTCGGGCTCGAGCGGCCGCGGCGTGGCGACGAGGGCGTGCAGACCCCGGTCGAACCAGGCCAGCAGCCACAGCAGCGGTCCGAACGGAGCGAGCGTGCGGCGGGCCAGCGGCAGGGCGACGCCGGCGAGCTCGGGAGCGAGGCGGGCCAGGCTGCGCGGGAGCGCGTCGCCGAGCACGAACAGAAACCCCACGGCTACGCCCCAGGCGCCGAGGGCCGCGGCCCAGGGCCGGCCCCACCAATCGGCGGCTTCGCCCGCGGCCACGGCGCCGAGCACCAGCAGGGCGAGCCGCGTGACGTGGAGGGCACGATGCAGCGGGACGTGACCCCCGGCCGCGACCGGCGGCGCGTCGCCCAAAGTGTGGAGCGCCTCGCCCACGGCGGCTTCCTCGCCGAGCGCGAGCAGGCCGGACCAGAGCGCCGCCGCCCCGGCCACCGCGGCGCCCACGACTGCGACCGCCGTGCCGGCGAGCGTCACGGCGCGCGGCGGAGCAGTCGGCGCACGTAGCGCTCCTGCCGCCGCCACATGGGGGAGCGCGTGCGTCCCGGTCCGTCGGGGTGGTCGTACCCCAGCACGTGCAGCGTCCCGTGCACGGCGAGCCGGACGAGCTCCTCAGTCACGTTCCCCGTTCCACGTTGCCCGTTACCTGACCAGGCGGCATCGGGACAGATGTAAACGTCCCCCAGGAGGGTCCCGTCCGGCTGGGGGAGCGCGTAGGCTATGACGTCGGTGAGCCCGCGCCGTCCCGTGGCGCGGTGGTTGAGCCGGCGCATGGCCGGCGCGTCGAGCAGCGTGAGCTCGACCCGCGCGCCGCGGGCGCCCTCCCACGCCAGGACCCGCCGCGCGGCGCGCTCAAGCCTTGGCCGCGGGCTGCCAGGTCGCCGTGATGCCGCCACTGGACTCCGGATAGTCGATGCGATTGTGATACATCCCGCTGATGATGCGCACGAACTCGCGCTTGACCTGATCGATCTGGTGCAGCGTCATCGGTGCCTCGTCCAGCTGGCCGGCGTTGAGCTTGGTGCGCACGATATGGTCGATGGCCTCGTCGATCTTCTGCGGTGTCAGGTCCTCCAGCACGCGCAGGGCCGCCTCGACCGAGTCGGCCAGCATCGTGATCGCCGTTTCGCACGAGTGCGGTTTGGGCCCGGGATACGCGTAGTCGGTTGCCCGGAGCGGCCCGCCGTCACCGCTCTTCTTGGCGCGGTCGAGGAAGTACGTGATCTCGGTGGTGCCGTGGTGCTCGGGAATGAACGCGGCCACGGCGTCGGGGAGCCTCGCCTCGTTCGCGAGCGCGAGGCCGTCCGCGACGTGGGCCTTGATGATCTGGGCCGACTGGTAGGCCTTGAGCCGGTCGTGCGGGTTGTTGCCGCGCGTTTGGTTCTCGACGAAGTACTGCGGGTTCTTGATCTTCCCGATGTCGTGATAGTAGCACCCCACGCGCCCGAGCAGCCCGTCGGCCCCGATGCGGTTGCATGCGGCCTCGACCAGGTTGGCCATCGCGACCGAATGCGCGTATGTCCCCGGGGCCTCGAGCGACAGCCGCCGCAGCAGCGGCCGGCTGGGATCGGACAGCTCGAGCAGCGTCAGGTCGGTGGTGATGCCGGTGATGGATTCCGCCACCGGCAGCAGGAAGAAGGTGAGCCCCGCGGAGACGAGGGCGTTCGCGGCGCCCCACACGCCGCGCACGCCGACCTCGGCGACGCTCCAGCTGCCGGTGAGGCCGAGGGCCAGCGCGGCGGCGAGATACCCGAGCGCGATGATCAGGACCGGCAGGTAGAAGTTGCTGCGGCGGCGGAGCACCCCCACGCTCAGCGCCGCCGTCACCCCGCCGATGACGCAGAAGAACAGCGCGGGGATGTCGTGGAACACCGGCTGCAGGCCGATCACGATCGACACGATCATGGCGGCGATCATGGAGACGCGTCCGTTGAGAAGCACGGTCAGCATCATCGCCAGGAACGGGAGGATCACGATCTCCGGGTGCTGCGGGAAGAAGTGCGCGACGGCGGCCGCCTGCAGCAGCACGAGGGCGAACAGACCCCCGATGAGCGCGACCTGACGGCGCTCGCGGTAGGTCTCGCGCCGGTAGAACACCAGCAGTACCCAAAAAATTGCGAGGATGAGCGAGTCGCGCAGAATGGGGCCGAGCACGCCCCCCGCGGAGCGGCTCGTGGCCGCGCCGCGCCGCACCAGATCGTTGTGGAGCGCGACGAGCTTCTCGTGCGCCTCACTGGTCACGACCTCGTGCGCGCCCACGATCCGATCCCCGCCCCGCACGATGTACTTGCTCGGGTCGACGCTGCGGCGCAGTTCGTCGCGTCGCCGCTCGGTTTCGAGCGTGTTGGGCACGAGCGTCGCCCGGAAGAAGTGCCCGGCCAGTCGGACGTAGAGCTCGTCCCCGACGCTCGACCCCTTGTCCGGATGGATGGCCCGCGCCCGCTGCAGATACTGGGCGTACGACAGCACCTGGTCGCGCGCCATCGCCTGCTCACCGGAGCGCCGCCGCACGATGAGCTCGGGCGACTGTTCACTCTGGAGCACGCCCGGACCGGTGACCCCGAGCGTCAACGTGCGGTCGAACAGCTCACTCAGGGCCTTCTCGAGTCCGTGGCGCTTGCCGCCCTTGGTCAGGTACGCCGCTTCAGGCGGCGAGAGCGCCAGTCCCTGGGCTTTGACGGTCTGCTGAATCGCCGCCGCCCCGCCCTGGTCCGCCGCCGACTCGAGGGTGGAGAACAGGGCGTGCATCGCGATCTTGGCGCTGTCCACCGCCCGTTCCTGAAACTGATAGATCGGCTTCACGCTGCCGGCCAGTTCCTCGGCCTCGCGCGCGAGCTCCTCGTCGGACTTGTTCACGGGGAAGGTGAACGGCGCGATCACATCGCGGTCGGCGGGCGTCCCAACGGGGAGTGGCTCCACGTTGGTGGCGCTCGAAGGGAACGCGAGCGTGGCGAGCACCGCCAGGCCGAGCACCCAAACCCAGCGCTCGCCGTGATGGCGCACCTGCCCTCGTGTGGGGAGCCGCATGTCAGCCCTGCGCGTCGTCCGCGTAGGCGCGGATGATGTCGCGCACCAGGCGGTGCCGCACCACGTCCGTATCCCCGAGATAACAGAATCCGATCCCTTCGATCCCGGGGAGGATGCGCTCCACCTGCAAGAGGCCCGAGTCCTCGCGGTTGGCGAGATCGATTTGCGTCTTGTCGCCCGTGATCACCGCCCGGGAATTCACCCCGAGTCGGGTGAGAAACATCTTCATCTGCATCCCCGTGGCGTTCTGCGCCTCGTCCAGGATGACGAAGGCGTCGGCCAGCGTGCGGCCTCGCATGTAGGCCAGCGGCGCGATCTCGATCGTGCGGTTCTCGATCGCCTTCTGGACGCGGTCGCGCGGCATCATGTCCTCGAGGGCGTCGTACAGCGGCCGGAGATACGGATCGACCTTCTCGTGCAGGTCGCCGGGCAGAAATCCGAGACGCTCCCCCGCCTCGACGGCCGGGCGTGCCAGCACGATCCGGCGCACGCGCTTGCGGGCCAGGGCGTCCACCGCGGCGGCCACCGCGAGGTACGTCTTTCCCGTTCCGGCGGGCCCGATCCCGATCACGATGTCGTGCTGCGCAATCGACTCGAGGTACTCGCGCTGCCCCGCCGTCTTGGGCTGGATCACCCGGCGCAGGCCGGGCAGGATGATCTTGTACTCCCCCTCCACCAGACGGCCGAGCGAGCCCTGTGCCTCGTCGCTCACGATGCGATCGACGTCGGCCACCTCCAGCGTTTCGCCCATGCGCGCGAGCTCGACGAGCGCCTGTGCCACCTGCGTCGCCCGCTCCACCGCCGGCAACGCGCCTTGCAGCATCAGCATGTCGCCCCGCAGCGACACCCGCACGCCCAGCCGCCGGGCCAGCTCCACCAGGTTGCCGTCGTTCACGCCGGCCAGCGCCAGGGGATCCACGCCCTCCGTGGAGAGGCGGTGAGTGATCTCGTCGCTCATCGTTTGACCTCGATGTGGAGCGCGGCCAGGTCCGCCGGATTGGCGGGCGAGGGCGCACCCTCGAACAGCGCCCGCGCCGCGGTCGTCTTGGGGAACGCGATCACGTCGCGCATGCTGTCCGCCCCGGCGAGCGCCATCACGACGCGATCGAAACCGATCGCGAATCCGCCGTGTGGTGGCGCTCCCGCCTGCAGGCCGCTCAGCAGGAACCCGAAGCGCGCCTCGACCTCCCCCGGCGTCATCCCCAAATGGGCGAACACGCGGCGCTGCACGGCGGGATCCGTGATCCGGATCGAGCCCGACCCCAGCTCATTGCCGTCGTAGACGGCGTCGTAATGCAGCGCGCGACAGGCGAACGGATCGGTGTCCAGCCGGGCGACGTCGTCCGGATGGGGGGCCGTGAAGGGATGATGGGCGAACACCGGCCGCCCCGTCTCGGGATCGGGCTCGAACAAGGGAAAGTCCACCACCCAGCAGAACGCATGGGCCGCGTGGGGAGCAGGTGCCAGCCGGCGGATGACCTCCTGCCGCACGCGATCGAGCACGGGTGAGGTGACGCGGTCGGGACCGACGGTCATGAGCGCCGCGTCCCCATCAGCCACGCCGAGCGCGCCGAGCACCTCGGGCGTGAAGTGCTTGCCCACCGAGCCGGAGATTTGCTCGCCCTGCCGTTTCACCCACGCGAGCCCCGCGCCGCCCAGCTGTTTCGCCGCGTCGGCGAGCTGATCCACGTCTTTGCGCGAGAGCGCAGCCCCGCCTTTCACGGCGAGCCCGCGGATGCGGGCGCCGTCCTTGAGCGCCGGCTGGAAGAAGGGCACGCCGAGCGCCTTGACCTGCGCCGTCCAATCGCCGATGACGAGGCCGAAGCGCAGATCGGGTTTGTCGGTGCCGTAGCGCTCCATGGCATCGCGCCAGGTGAGCCGCGGGAAGGGGCGCGCCACCGTGTGTCCGGCCTCGTCCCACAGGGCCACCAGCACCTGCTCGACATAGCCGATCACGTCCTCGACTCCGACAAACGACGCCTCGAGGTCGATTTGCGTGAACTCCGGCTGGCGGTCGTTGCGCAGGTCTTCGTCGCGAAAGCAGCGCGCGATCTGAAAGTAGCGGTCGAACCCCGCCACCATCAGCAGCTGCTTGTAGATCTGGGGCGACTGCGGCAGCGCGTAAAACTCCCCGGGGTGCACGCGCGACGGGACGAGATAGTCGCGCGCGCCCTCGGGCGTGGGCTTGGTGAGGATCGGCGTCTCGATCTCGAGAAACTCGAGGTCGGCGAGCGTCCTGCGGGCACGCTGCAGCAGCCGGTGCCGCAGTAGCAGGTTGCCCTGCATTTCAGGCCGGCGGAGATCGAGGTGGCGGTACTTGAGGCGCAGCTCTTCGGCCGGGAGCTCCTCGCCCTTGCCGCGCGCCACCGGAATCGGCGGCGTGACGGCCGCCCCCAGTACGGCGAGCCGGGTGGCCTGCACCTCGACGTCCCCGGTCGCGAGCTCCGGGTTCTTCATGCTCGCTGGGCGCGCCGTGACGTCGCCTTCGATCTCGATCACGGTCTCGCTCCCGAGCCCGGCCGCCACGCGCCGTACCTCGTCCGGTGCCCCCGGGCCGATGGCGACCTGCACCAGGCCCGCGCGGTCGCGCAGATCGATGAAGAGGATGCCTCCAAGATCACGCCGGCGGTGGACCCAGCCGCCTAACCGCACCCGCTGCCCGACATGCTGCATGCGCAGCTCGCCGCAGCGAAGGGTGCGCCGGGATGTGCCGCTGACGTTGGCTATGGGACCTCCGCCTCGCACACCACGCGATAGAATTCTTCGGGCGTGCGGGCACTCAACAGCCTCGCCCGCACCGGCTCCCGCCGCACCAGCCGGGAGATGCGGCTCAGCGCCTTCACATGCGCCCCGGCCGCCGATTCGGGGCCCGCCAGCAGGAAGAACAGCCGCACCGGCTCCCCGTCGATCGTTTCATAGGGGACAGGCGCCGGCGTCGTGCCGGCCACGATCACCAGTGCCCCCAGCACCGGCGTCTTGCCGTGCGGCACCGCCACGCCGTACCCGATCCCGGTCGGGAACTGCTTCTCGCGCTCGAGGATAGCCCCCAGAACCTCCTCGGACGGGACGCCGTTCCCCGCCCCCGCGAGATCCACCAACTCCCGGAGCACCCCTGCTTTGTCGGTGGCGTGCAGGGGCACGCGAATGCGTGTGGGCGTCAGAAGGTCGGACAGGCGCACCGTGGGCTCAAGTGTCCTAAACGCTTGAAGATAGTTAAGTTAGGCTTGATATGCAACGCATTCCCGGAGTGGCACTTACATGCTCGACCTGCTGAGCCTTGCTCCCGCGGCCGCGCGCCCACGCCTGGCGGAGTGGCTCACGCAGCGCGGCGAGCCGGCCTATCGCGCCACCCAGATCGTTCCGCGTCTCTGGCAACGCCCGGTGGGCGCCTGGGATCAGGCGACGGACTTGCCGGCGGAGCTGCGTGGCGCGTTGGCGGCCGCGTTCCCGCTGCGCCGGCTGGCGCTCGGCGCGCGGCAGCTCTCCAGCGACGGGACGCAAAAGTACCTGTGGGATCTGGGCGATGGCGAAGCGATCGAATCGGTGCTGATCCCCGAGGGCAAGCGACGCACGCTGTGCATCTCGTCGCAGGTGGGATGCGCGTTGGGCTGCGTGTTCTGCGCCACGGGGCGCATGGGGTTTCGACGCAACCTGACGGCAGCCGAAATCGCGGCCCAGGTACGCGAGGTGATCTTGCTGGACCCGTCACTTACGCCCAGCAACGTGGTGTTCATGGGGATGGGAGAGCCGCTGCTCAACTGGGACGCGGTCGACACTGCGCTCACCATTCTCAATCACCGGGAGGGGCTGGGCATCGGGGCGCGGCATATCACCGTCTCGACGGTGGGAATCCTGCCGGGTCTGGCGCAG
The DNA here is from genome assembly GCA_003220855.1 of Gemmatimonadota bacterium. GTDB lineage: Bacteria > Gemmatimonadota > Gemmatimonadetes > Gemmatimonadales > GWC2-71-9 > AG41. The sequence goes on along the minus strand of QHTP01000166.1, from coordinate 310 downwards.
CTCGCGCGGCGTCCCGAGCAATTCCGGCTGGCCGTCTCGCTGCATGCGCCCACCCCGGAGCTGCGGCACGAGCTGATGCCGATCGAAAAGAAATACCGCCTGGCCGACGTGGTCGGGGCGCTCGGTCAGTTCCGGCGCCGCGTGACGCTCGAATACGTGCTCATCGGCGGCAGGAACGACGCGCTCGAGCACGCCGATCAGCTGGCCCAGCTCGCCCGGCCGCTCGGCGCGCTCGTGAACCTGCTCCCCCTCCATCCCGGCGGGGCGCCGGGTCTCACGCCCAGCACGCGCGCGCAGATGCTCGCGTTCG
>QHTP01000165.1 GCA_003220855.1 Gemmatimonadota bacterium | reverse complement strand
GCTAATATGAACGGGATGCGCGATGCGGGATGCGAGATGCGAAGGCGTCCGATGAAGCGCGAGCCACGCATCCCGCATCCCCCATCCCGCATCCCGCCGCGCCGCCCGCCCGCGCATCCCCGTCGCTCTCCCACCCCGAACCGTCGCGGCCGGTGACGACCAAGCTTCCGGTGATCCTGGCCATCACCGGCGCCTCCGGCGCGCCCTACGGCGTGCGGCTACTCGAGGTGTTGGCGCTGCATCAGGTGCCGGTCTGGCTGATGATCTCGCCGCACGGCTGGCGGCTGCTCGCGGAGGAGTGCGGCATCACGGACGACCGCGGCCTCAAGAAGGCCACGGGCGGCGACTGGACCAGCGTGCGGGTGTTCGACGACAAGGACCGTGGAGCCGAGCCGGCGTCGGGATCGGCGAAGAGCGCGGGGATGGTGATCTGCCCCTGCTCCATGGGGACGGTGGCCGCGATCGCGCACGGGACGAGCCGCAGCCTGATCGAGCGGGCCGCCGACGGCGTGCTCAAAGAGCGCCGCCCGCTTGTCCTGGTACCGCGCGAGACGCCGCTCTCATTGGTGCATCTCCGCAACTTGACGCTCGCGAGCGAGGCCGGAGCGGTCGTGCTGCCCGCCGCGCCCGGGTTCTATCACAAGCCGCAGCAGGTGCGCGATCTCGTGGATTTCGTGGTGCAACGGGTGGTCGACCACCTCGAGCTCGACATCGCGCTCGTCAAGCGC
>QHTP01000164.1 GCA_003220855.1 Gemmatimonadota bacterium | reverse complement strand
GACGCCACGACGCAACGTTGCACGAAGGTGCCGTGAGACTGGGGATCATCTCCGACACTCACGGACTCCTCCGGCCCGAGGTGTTCGAGATCTTCAAAGCAGTCGATCACATCCTGCACGCCGGTGACGTCGGGAAGCCCGAGATCCTGATCGAGCTCGAGGCGCTGGCCCCGGTCACAGCGGTGTACGGGAACACGGACGGCCCCGAGCTGCGGGCGCGGCTGCCACAGGTGGCAGAAGTCGAGCTCGACGGCTTCGCGATCGTGGTGACGCACGGCGACCAGCTGGGGCATCCCACGCCGGACGCCCTGCACGCGGCGTTTCCCAAAGCCGAGATCATCGTGTACGGTCACACCCACAAGCCGCTGCTCGAGCTGGTGGATCGGACGGTAACGGTGATGAACCCGGGCGGTGCCGGGCGGCCGCGCTTCGGCATCCCGCCGAGCGTCGGCGTTATGGAGCTTGAGGCCGGGATCCCGCCGCGGGGTCGGCTGTTGCGGCTGCCTTAGGCCCCCGCTCCACCACGCGTGGCATGACCGGCGCGCCGGGCGCGAGCAGCTCCAGGCCGCCCACCACCACCTGCTCTCCCGCATTCACGCCCTTCGTCACCTCGACGAACCCGGGCGTGCGAACCCCCAGCTCCACCGGGCGGCGGCTCACCTTCCCCTCGGCCACGACCCACACGGCGTTGGCCCCCTCGGCGGGCACCACGGCCTCCTCGGGGATGACGATCGCCTTTGGTCGCACGGCGGTAACCAGGTGCGCCTCGATGAACATCCCGGGCTGCAGCAAGCGGCCGGGATTGGGCACGCGCGCCTTGACCAGAATGGTCCGGCCGGGGAGCTGTACGACGGGGTCCACGAAGTCGACTTCTCCGGTGAAGTCGCGACCCGGAATGGCGGCGACACGGAACGACACCTGCTGTCCCGGCTTCAAGTCTCGCGCGAACCGCTCCGGCACCTGGAAGGCGGCACGCTGCGGGTTCACCGTGTGGAGCGACACGAGCTTCGTGGTGTTGGTGACATAGTCGCCCAAACTGACGTAGCGCTGTCCCACCGCACCGGCGAACGGGGCCCGTACGGTCGTGCGGTCGAGCCGGATGCGCTGCAGGTCGTACTGCGCCTGGGCGCTCCGCGCCGTGGCCTCGGCCTGCTCCAGATCGGCGGCCGACGAGGCGTTCTGCTGCGCCAGCTCCTTGGCACGCGCCAGAGCCTGCTGGGCGAGATCCCGCTGCGCCTCGAGCTGCGCGACCTGGGCCTTGAGCACGGCGTCGTCCACCTTGAAGAGCGGCGTTCCCTGGTCGACCTCTTGTCCCTCGCGCGCCTCGATCTCGACGATGCGCCCATCCACCTCGGGGCTCAGGTCGATCGACTGGACCGCTTCGATCTGGCCCGTGGCGGCGATCTCGTCGCGCACCGTGTCGGTGCGCGCGACCGCGACCTCGACCGGCATGCCCATCGGAGCCCCGCCGCCGAACCCCGCCGATCCGCCGGCCTTACCCTTCTTGCATCCGCCTAGAGCGACCACCGCTCCGGCGGCAACCACGCACCATGCACTACGCGTCATGTTGATCACACTCATTTCTGTTGCGGTTCGGGAAACAGCCGCCGGCCGAGGATGTTCTCGAGGCCCGCGAGCGCGAGTCGGGTCGCGTAGCGCGCCTGCACCAGGGCCGCCTCGGCGTCGTCCAGGTCGGACTGCGCCTTGAGCAGGTCCAGGATCGTGGTAGCGCCCGTCCGGTAGCGGGCTTGCTGTACGCGGTAGTTTTCGCCCGCCACCCGCACCTGCTCGCCGGCGAGGTCGGCGGTGGCGCGGGCCGTCGTGAAGCCGTCATAGGCGGCGAGCACGTCGCGTCGCACCGAGCGCTCGGCGGAATCGCGCACCGCCCGGGAAACGTCCCGGCTCACGCGCGCCTGACTGATCGAGTTCTGCCGCAGGAAGTTGTCCCATATCGGGAGCGTGGCCGTCAACGTGAGTTGCGTGAACTTAGCGCTCGTCGGGTAGAAGCGGTTGTCGTACGCGATCCCGACCCCGGTCAGACTGAGGCGCGGCAGGAGCGTGCCCAGCCGGCTTCGGAAGATCGCCGCGGCCGCGCGTTCGTTGGCCCGCGCCAGCCGGTACGCCGGCCCTTGGTTCGCCGCCTCGTCCACCGCGGCCTCGAGCGTCACCGGCAGGGCACTGGGCAGGACGCTGTCGAGCGGCACCGCGTCCACCGGGGTAGTGGCGCCGATCCGGCTCCCGAGGGTGAGCCGCGCGACCCGCACGGCGGCTTCCTGTTGCACCAGACCCACCCGGGCCCGACTGAGCTCGAGTCGCAGCTGCAGCGAGTCGGTCTGTACCGCGGCCCCGGTCGTCACCCGCGCTCGCGCGACAGCGAGCTGCTGCTCGGCACGCTGGACCCGTTCTCGCGCGACACGCAGGAGTTCGCTGCCCGCGAGCACGTCGTAGTACGCCGCCTCGGTGCGGAGGGCGGAGCCGAACCGCGCCTGGAGCTCCCCGGCGCGGGCGCCGTCCAGCGCCGCGGCCGACCGCGTGAGCTCGGCGACTTTCTGTCCCCCCGTGAACAGGTCGTAGCGCAGAGTCAGCTGAGCCGAGACGGCGTACGACTCGGGCTTGAGTGTTCCGAAATTGAAGAACTGGGGGATGTTCTTCGTGGCGTCTGTCTCAACGGCTACTGCTGGGAGCAGGAACACCGCGAACGCACTGCGTCGCGCCCACTGCGCGTTGTCGACCTGGCCCACGGCCGCCACGTAGTTGGGATCGAGCCCCGTGGCGCGACGCAGCGCCTCGCCGAGCGTCACCCTCGGCAGCGAGTCGTCCGGCGATGGCGCGACGGTCGCCGCCTGCAGCTGGAGCAGCGCGAGCAAGGCGAGCATCAGTCGGCCTCGACGGGTTGGCCGACACGCACGTCGCGCGTCTTGGGCGCGATGAGCCGGTCGAGCAGGGTGTAGCCCACCGGCACCACGAACAGCGTGAGCGCAGTCGAGAAGAAAATCCCACCCACGATCGCGTAGCCGAGTGGCTTACGCGCGGCGGAGCCGGCACCCACTCCCCAGGCGACGGGTACCGCGCCCATGATGGTCGCGACCGACGTCATGAGAATCGGCCGCAGCCGGATCCGGCCCGCCTCGATCACCGCCGCGACGGTATCGAGGCCCTTGGCCTTCAGCTGGTTCGTGTACTCCACCAGGAGGATCGAGTTCTTGCTCACGAGCCCGATCAGCAGGATCATGCCGATCTCGCTGTACAGGTTGATCGTGGCGCCCGATCGGTGGAGCACCGCGGCCAGTTTCAACGTCGCCAGCGCGCCGGTCACGGCGAGCGGCACCGCGAGCAGCACGGTGAATGGATGGAGCATGGACTCGAACTGCGCGGCGAGGACCATGAACACCACCAGCAAGGCGACGCCGAACGCGAAGTAGAGCGCGCCACCGCTCTCTCTGAACTCGCGTGAGTCACCCGCCAGCGCCGTCGTGCTGCCCGGGGGCAGCACTCGCCGGGCCAACCCATCGAGCGAATCGAGCGCCTCGCCCTGAGCGAACGGTGGGATCAGGGACGCCGACAGCGTGAACGACGGCACCCGGTTGAAGTGGTTGATCTGCCGCGGGCCCACGCCCTCATCGACCTTCGCCAGGGCGCTGAGCTGTACCAGCTGCCCGCCACGTCCCCGCAGGTAGATCCCCGACATGTCGCTCGGCGTGTTGCGGTGAGTGGAGTCGAGCTGCACCATGACGTAGTACAGCTTGTCGTTACGCGTAAACGTGCTCACCCGGCGACCGCCCAAGAATGTCTGTAAGGCGGCCGCGACGTCGCGCACGGGAACCCCGAGATCCTCGGCGCGGTCGCGGTCGAAGTTCACGCGCAGCTCCGGCTTGTTGAAGCGCAGGTCGGTGTCGATGTTCGTCAGGCCCTTGATCGCGCGAGCCCGCGGCACCAGCGTGTCCATGGCCTGGGCGAGCCGCGCGATATCGGGATTCTGCACTACGAATTGCACCGGCTGGCTGAATCCCAGCGCGCCCGGGCTATACGGGAACGCCTGAATACCGGCGATCCCGAAGAGCTGGGGGAACAGCGCACCCACGAGCTGCTGGACGCTACGATGCCGCTCGCTCCAATCTTTCAGGATGACGCCGACAAACGCCCGGTTGACGCCCCCGGCGAAGCCGCCGATGATCGTGAAGTACCCCTGGGCCTCCGGGGTCTTGCCGATGATCTGCTCGACCTGGCGCACGTAGCCGTCGGTGTATTCGAGCGACGAGCCTTCGGGCGCGAACGCCACCACGAGGAAGAACCCGCGGTCGTCGTCCGGGATGAGCTCCTGTTGGAGGTGACTGTAGAACCACCCCGCCAGGGCCACCGTCACGACCGTCCCGGCCACCACGATGCCCCGGTGCCGCAGCGCGGTCCGGAGCAGCGTCGCGTAGCGCTCGGCGATGGCATTGAACCCTTGCTCCAACACCTTGAAGATGGCTCCGTGCTCGTGCGGGACGCGCAACACCTTGGCGCACAGCATCGGCGTCAACGTCAGGGCCACGAATCCCGAAATCACGACGGCGCAGGCGACCGCGATGCCGAACTCGCTCAACAGCCGTCCCGTAGAGCCTCGCAGAAAGCCGAGCGGCGTGAACACCGCCACCAGCGCGATGGTCGTCGCGATCACGGCGAAGCCGATCTCGTTGGTGCCGTTGACGGCGGCCTGCTCCGGCGCTTCGTGCAGCTCCTCCTGGTGCCGGTAGGCGTTCTCGAGCACGATGATGGCGTCGTCCACCACGATGCCGATCGCGATCGTGAGCGCGAGCAGCGTGAAGTTGTTGATCGAGAAGCCGAGGAAGTACATGATGGCGAACGTCGAGACGATCGACGCCGGGATCGCGAGCCCGGGGATCACCGTCGCCCGCAGGTTCCGCAGGAACACGAAGATGATCAGCACGACGAGGATGGCAGCTATCACGAGTGTCAGGCGCGCATCGTTGATCGAGTGCGTGACGAACACGGACCCATCGAACGCGGTTTCGAGCTTCACGCCCGGCGGCAGCGTCTCCTGAATGCTCGGAATGGCCGCGCGAATGCTTCGTGCCACGTCGATGAGGTTCGCCTTGGACTGCCGCACCACGCCGATGGCGACCGCGGGATTCCCGTTGTAGCGGAAGATCGAGCGATTGTCCTCGGGCCCGAGCTCGACCTTCGCCACGTCCTTGAGCTTGACGACCTGCCCGCCTTGACTCGCCACGGCCAGCTCCCCGAATCCCTGCGGCGTCTTGAGCTCGCCCAGCGACCGGACCGAGAACTCCCGCCGCGTCGACTCGATGCGACCGGCGGGAATCTCGACGTTACGCGCCGTGATCGCGTTCTCCACGTCCTGCACGGTGAGGCCCCGTGCCGACAGCTGGTCGGGCTGCACCCACACGCGCATGGCGAAGCGCCGCTCGCCGAACACCCCGGCGCTGCCTACGCCCGCCAGGCTCTGCAGCCGCGCCTTGACCCGCCGGTCGGCGACGTCGGAGAGCTGCATCAGGTCGTAGTTCGGGCTGCTCAAGGCCAGCCAGAAGAAGGGCTGCGCGTCGGCCTCTTGCTTCGCGATCACGGGCTCGAGCACGTCGACGGGCAGCCGCCCGCGTACCCGCGACACTTTGTCGCGCACGTCCTGCGCGGCGACGTCGACGGCCCGGTCGAGGTTGAACTCGAGGGTGATCTGGCTGTTCTCCTCCGAGGAGGAGCTCGAGAGCGTGCGCAGTCCCTGGATCGTGGACAGCTCCTCTTCGAGCACGTCGGTCACCGCGGTTTCCACCACCTGCGCATTGGCGCCGGGCAGCGTGGTCGAAACCGAGATGATCGGCGGGTCGATGTCGGGGAGCTCGCGCACCGCCAGACGGGTGTACCCGATGACGCCGAACAACACGAGAGCGGCCGAGATCATGCTGGCCAGCACCGGGCGTCGAATGGACGTTTCGGAGAGTTTCATATGGCCCGAAAATTAACCGAAAAGAGTGATCCCGGGAGTAGGCCCGGGGTGTCAGGAAACGGTAGACCGCCGCCGCACCAGCTGCCTCCGTATTCTACGACGATTGTGCCGCCAGGATTCCGACATTACGAGCGACCCGTGGCCATGATTCAGGACCCTACCGCTGGCACCTGGGGCAGAACGTCGTCGCCCTGAGGTCGATCGCGTGTGTGGTGACGAGCTTCTTGCCGCACTGCACGCACGGCTCGCCGCCCCGACCGTACACCTTGAGCTCGAACTGGAACCGGCCTTGCTCCCCGGTTCCGGTGCGGTAATCGCGCACCGTGGTCCCCGACGACGCCACCGCACGCTCCAGCACCCCTGTCACGGCCGCGTGCAGCCGGGCGAACTCGTCGAGCGACAGCGTGCTGGTGGGCTTCGACGGGTCGATCCCCGCCGCGAACAACGCCTCGTTGGCGTAGATGTTCCCCACGCCCGCGACGCGGCGCTGGTCCATGATCGTCTTCTTGATCGCCGCCCGCGTGCCTTTCAGCCGGTCGGCGAACACGAAAGGCGTAAACGTGTCCTCCAGCGGCTCGGGCCCGATGCGGCCCGTGTACGCGTCCCATCCCTTTTCGTCGAGCAGCCACACGGTGCCCAGTCGCCGCACGTCGCGGTACACGAGCAGCCGACCGTCGTCGATGGTGCAGGTGAGTACCGCATACTTCGCTTCTTCCCGGGTGAGCGCTCGGTCGTACACGACCAGCGAGCCCGTCATGCGCGGCTGCACGATCAACCGGTGGCCGCTCGCCAGGCGGAACACCGCGTGCTTGGCGCGGCGGATCACTTCCTCGATGGTGTTGCCCCGCAGGGTGCGGAGCAGGCGCGGCTTCGACACCCGACGCAACACGTCCGTCTTGGTCAGGCGGGCGCGCGCGATCCGGTAGCCCTCGAGCCGCGGGGCCAGATCCCGCACGATCGTCTCAACTTCAGGGAGCTCCGGCACGCTCCGCCGTTCTGCTGATTTGGCGCCAGGCGATGTCGCTGCGGTACGTCTTCCCCTCGAAGCCGATCAGCTCGCACCCGCGCGTGCTCTGCTCGCGCGCCGCCGCCACCGTGTCGCCCAGCCCCGTCACCGTGAGCACGCGCCCCCCGGCCACGCGTAGCGTTCCGTCGGGATCGCGGGACGTGCCCGCGTGGAACACGAGCGTCCCGGACTCGAGATCGCGCGGCACCACGACGGCCGCGCCGAGCCGCGGCTTGTCGGGGTAACCCGGCGCGGCGAGCACTGTGGCCACGGCGGCCCGGCTCGCGGACAGGAGCGTCTCCCGTGGTCTCCAGGTTTCCAGCGCGATGTCGCGGAGCTGCGCGGTGACGCCGGGAATCACCGGAAGCAGGGCCTGGGTCTCGGGGTCGCCGAAGCGGCAGTTGAACTCGAGGACATAGGGTATGCCGTCGGGCGCGAGCATGATGCCGGCGTACAGCACGCCTTGATACGGCGCCCCCCGCGCCGCCAGCTCCTGCAGCGCGGGCTCCAGCACCCGACGGCGCACCGCTTCCAGCAGGCTTTCGGTGGCGATGCCCACGGGGCAGTACGCGCCCATGCCACCAGTATTGGGCCCGGTGTCGCCCTCCCCCAGCCGCTTGTGATCCTGGGCGGCGGGCAGCACGACGAGCTGCTCGCCGTCCGTGAGCGCCAGCACGGAGAGCTCCTCACCCTCGAGGAAGTCTTCGACCACCACTTCGCGGCCGGCGTCGCCGAACGCTCCCTGCGCGAGCATGGCGTGAACCACCCGGGCCGCCTCGTCGCGCGTGGCGCACACCACGGCGCCCTTGCCGCCCGCGAGCCCCGAGGCTTTGACCACGAGGGGCTCCGCGTGACGCTTGATGTACGAGAGGGCCGGGTCGAGCGCCGTGAACGTGCGGCTCGCGGCGGTGGGGATGCGCGCCTGCCGCATCACGTCCTTTGCGAACGCCTTGGACGACTCGATGCGCGCGGCGGCCTGGCTGGGTCCGAACACGGCATGGCCCGCGGCCCGCAGCCGGTCGGCGAGGCCCGCGGCGAGCGGCGCCTCCGGGCCGACGATGGTATAGTCGATGTCGCGCTGCTCCGCCGCCCGGACTAGGTCGTCCAGGGCGGTGGCGGGGATGTCGAGGTTGGTGCCGAGCTGCGCGGTGCCGGGGTTGCCGGGAGCGGCGAACAGGGCGGCGTCGGGGGTGTCGCGCTTCAGCGCCCAGCAGAGCGCGTGCTCGCGGCCGCCCCCGCCGACGACCAGGACTCTCACTTCTTCTTGAAGGCGTCCGAGAAGGCTTGGGCGGCCCGCTTGGCGGTGTCCACCATGTCGTCCACGACGGCCTTCGCTTCCTTCATATAGTGCTCGCGGGCTTCGTCGATGTCCTGATCCACGGGTCGGGCCTCGGCCTCGGGGCCGCGGCGGGTGTACTCGCCGCGCAACACCCGGTCATAGTGCCCGGCTTCGATCCAGCGTTGCAGCTCGGCGGCCCGCACCGTGTTGAACGGATGGGTGCGTCCCAGCACGCCCAGGATCTTGAAGATGCGGTCGAGTGCCCCGCCCGCGGCCTCGTACTCTCTCGCTTGCGCCAGGAACGCGTTCAGGTCCATCTGCGACATGTCGCCGCCGCCCGCGAACTTGAGGTTCACGCGCAACGACGCCGTCGCGTCCTGGCATGCGAGCAACCCCGCGCGGTCGGACGAGAGCTCGCTCTTGCGGAACCACTCGAGCAGCGCCAGCTGGATCGGCAGAAGCGCGATGCCGGCGAGGAACGGCAGGGCCCCGAGGCTCACGTTGAGGATGAGCACGAGAATCGTGTGGTACAGCGCGTGCCCGCTCATGACATGGCCCAGCTCGTGGCCGAGCACGTTCCGTAGCTCGTCGTCGTCGAGCAGTTTCAAGGTGCCCGAGTTGATCACGATGAACGGCTTGTCCATGCCGAACGCACCGGCGTTGGCGAACGGCGTTTGCGACACGAACAGCTCGGGCCGTTCCGGCCAGTCCATCGAGGTGAGCACCTCGGTGTAGAGCTGATTGAGCCGGGGGAACTGTGTCGGCCCGACCCGCACCGCGTCCGCCTGGAAGATGAGCCGCACGCCGCGCTCGCCGATGAAGCCGTAGATCTTCTTCACCACCTCGTCGAACCCGGGCACCGAGCGGAGCGATTGCAGGGCCGCGCGGTCGGCGGGGTGCTCCCACGTGACCGGAGCGATCTGGGTGAGGATGCGACGGGGGCGCGCCGCGGGAAGACTGGTCGACTCGGTCATACGATGCTCCAGCTCAGAAGGTAGGCCGTCACTACGCCGGCCGGCGGCTCGTGTTTCGGCCTCACGCCGCCGCCAGCGCCTGCTCCAGGTCCGCGATCAGGTCGTCCACGTCTTCGATCCCCACCGAGAGCCGCACCAGGCTGTCCGTGAGCCCCATGGCGCGCCGCATCTCGGCGGGCACGCTCGCGTGCGTCATCGAGGCCGGGTGCCCGATCAGGCTCTCCACGCCTCCCAGCGACTCGGCGAGCGCGAAGATACGGGTGCGCTCGGCGAACCGCTTGGCACGCTCGAGCGAGCCCAGCTCGACCGAGATCATGCCGCCGAACCCTTTCATTTGCCGGCAAGCCAGGTCGTGCTGCGGATGCGACGGCAGCCCCGGATAGTAAACCCGCTCGACCTTGGGATGCTGCGTGAGCCACTCCGCGATGCGGCGGGCGTTGGCGTCGTGCTGGCGCATGCGCAGCGCCAGCGTCTTCGTGCCGCGCAGGGCCAGCCAGCAGTCGAACGGTCCGGGCACCGCGCCCGAGGCGTTCTGAATGAACCCGAGGCGCTCCGCCAGCGCGCCGCTGTTCGTCACCAGCATCCCGCCCACCATGTCGCTGTGACCGTTCAGGTACTTCGTGGTCGAATGCAGCACGATGTCGGCGCCCAGCTCGAGCGGCCGCTGGAAGTAGGGCGTGGCGAACGTGTTGTCCACGACGAACAGGGCGCCCGACTTGCGGGCCACTTCGCCCGCGGCGGCGAGGTCGCACAACCGCATCATCGGGTTGGTGGGTGTCTCGGCATAGATCATCTTGGTCTTGGGCGTCACGGCCGCGGCCACGTTGCGCGTGTCGCTGGCGTCGACGAAGCT
>QHTP01000294.1 GCA_003220855.1 Gemmatimonadota bacterium | reverse complement strand
CGACACGGGATTGAAGCGCACGCCATGACGCCGCGCCGCACCATCGCCGACCGGGAAGACGTGCTGGGCGCGATCATGCTCGCCCCGTCGCTCGCCTACGTGATCCTGCTGGTCGGCGTCCCGTTCGCGTTCGCGATCCTGCTGAGCTTCAGCGATGCCACGGCGGGGAGTCTCCACTTCGGGTGGGCCGGCCTCCGCAACTATGCCGCCATTCTGGGCGACCCGATCTTCCTGCGGGCGCTCAGGAACAGCGCGATCGTCACCGTCGGGTCGCAGGTGCTGGTCGTCGTGCTCGCGACGGCCGCGGCACAGGTGCTGCGCGCCACGTTCCGGGGCAAGCGGTTCGCGCGCTTCGTGCTGCTCCTGCCGTGGGCGGTGCCGGTGTCGCTCGCCGCGATCGCGTGGACGTGGATCTTCGATTCCACGTTCAGCGTGATCAACTGGACGCTCAAGGCCGCGGGCCTCATGCACGGCTGGTTGTACTGGCTGGGCGACCCCGCACTCGCGCTGCTCGCCATCATCATCGTGCAGGCATGGCGGATTTTTCCCTTCGCCACCGTGATCGTGCTCGCAGGACTGGCGTCGATCCCGCAGGAGATCGTCGAGGCGGCGATCGTCGACGGCGCCGGGTTCTGGAGGCGGCTGTTCCAGGTGGAGCTGCCGCTGTTGTTGCCGGTGGTCGCGGTGGCGGTGCTGTTCGGGGTCGTGTACACCGCGACCGATCTGGGCGTGGTCTACATCCTCACCGGCGGCGGCCCGGCCAACACGACGCACGTGCTCCCCACGCTCGCGTTCCAGCGCGGCATTCTGGGCGCCGACCTGGGTCAGGGCGCGGCGATCGCCGTGTTCCTGCTCCCGTTCCTGATCGTGGTCGCCGTCGCGATGCTGCGATTGGCCCGCCACACGGAAGTGGGGGCGCGATGAAACGCCTGGCGCTGTACGCCGCAGCGCTCGGCTTCGTGGTGTTCGCGGGATTCCCGTTCTATTGGATGCTGATCACGGCGTTCAAGCAGAACCGCGACCTGTACGTGGGCGCGTCCGACCTGAGCCACATTCCCTGGATCTTCAACGATCCGCCCACGCTCGATCACGTGAAGCTGCTGCTCGGTCAGACCGACTTCCCCCGTTGGGTCCTGAACACGCTGGTGGTCGTGGTCGCCGTGGTCGCAATCACGGTGGCGGTGGCGGTGCCGGCGGGGTACAGCCTGGCCCGGCTGGTGGGGCGGTGGGGCGAGCGCATGGGCATGGGAATCTTCTTCACCTACCTGATTCCCCCCACGCTCCTGTTCGTGCCCTTTTCGCGACTCATCTCGTTGCTCCACCTCCAGGACTCGTTGGGGGCGCTGATCCTGATCTATCCGACGATGACCATTCCATTCTGCACCTGGCTCGTGATGGGGTTCCTGCGCTCGGTCCCCTGGGAGATCGAGGAGCAGGCGATGATCGACGGGTACAGTCGCCTGGCGGTGATCCTGAAAGTGGCGCCGCGGCTGATCGTTCCGGGGATCTTGACGGTGATCGTGTTCACCTTCACGCTGGTATTGCAGGAATTCGTGTACGCCCTGACCTTCATCAGTTCGGTAAACAAGATGACGGTGAGTCTGGGAGTGCCGATCGCGCTGGTGCGGGGCGATGTGTATCACTGGGGGGCGCTGATGGCGGCGGCGCTGTTCACGAGCATCCCGCTCGCCATCGTCTACAACGCGTTCATGGACCGCTTCATCCAAGGCTTCACGATGGGAGCGGTGAAGGGATAGTCGAGACTGAGCGTGCGGATAGGCCCACCTTTTCCCTGGAGGGGGGGAGACATGAGCAAACCGATGCTGTCGTTCTCTGCGTCCGTCGTCGCCGCGGTCCTCGTGCTCGGAGGAGCGCGCGCCACCTCCGCGCAGCAGGTGGTGAAGCTGGGGGAGGGCGAGACGCTCACGATCAGCGGCTTCATCAGCGCGACGCTGTTCAACGACCGTGGGCTGTTCAGCTCCTTCGGGCAGGGCCAGAACGCCGAGATTGCCGCCTGCCCAGTTCCAATAGTGGGATGTACGGGGCAGCCCGGCGTCAACCAGGGGATCTTCGACGGCGACGTCCGAAACACGCGTCTCAACTTCACTTTCAACGCCCCGGCGGTGCTCGGCAAGTGGGCCCCACGAGCCACGATCGAGGCCGATTTCTTCGGAGCGTTCAACGGTGCGGCGCCCGTAGCGCCTTTCGGGGACGAGCAGCCGCAATTCCGCGTGCGTCACGCCTACGTGGACCTCTCGAACGGCCGCACCACCCTCCGCATCGGACAGTACTGGGCGCCGCTGTTCGGCGAAACCGCGCCGTTCATCCCCGTGTCGGTGACGCACATCGCCTTTCCAGTCGGCCTGGGCGCGAGCATGATCGGCTGGCGGTTCCCGGGCGTGTTTCTGTTTCACGACTTGACGCCCACCCACCCGCTCAAGCTGCAGCTCGAGGTCGCGGCCTTGAAGGGCTCGGGGTTGCCCGCGTCGGGAAGGGACTCTGCCAACACCATCGGCAGCGGCGAGGCCTCCGGCGTGCCGCAGATCGAGACCCGGCTCAACGCGACGAGAAAGTTCGCCAACGGAAGCTGGAACGGGTTCGTCGTGTATCACCTCGACTGGAAGGACGTGAACGGCACGGGCGTCCCGGGTTACAGCATCACGGATTGGGGCGTCGAGACGGGCCAGTATATCGCGGTCAGCAGCTTCACCCTGCACGGCAGCATCTACAAGGGGAAGGGGCTGGGGTCACAGTTCGGAATGATCACGCAGTTTCAGCCGCAGATTCGCGGCTGGGGCGCTTGGGCCCAAGCGGGCTACGACTTCACCTCGCATTGGAGCGTCTGGGCCGACTACGGGATCGATCAGCCGGACTACGCGCGATTCAGGACCGAGACGG
>QHTP01000163.1 GCA_003220855.1 Gemmatimonadota bacterium | reverse complement strand
GCTGTTCGCGAACATCGAGTCGAGCGAGATGATCGTCGCCCGCTGGGCCGAGGGGATGTGCGCGTTCAGATAGGCCTGCTTCACGGGGAGCGCGAGACCGATCGCCACGCCGTACAACAGGTAGAGCCCTACGACGGCGAAGAAGTTGGTGAGTAGGCCGCAGGCGACCGCGAGTACCGCCTGGGCACCGGTCGAGAGGATGAGCACTCCGGTGCGCGTCCGCACGACGCGGGAGAGCGGCGCGACGAGCGCGTTGCCCACGATGAGGCTCAAGCCGACCAACGCGCTGATCACGCCGTCCACCCACACGACGTCGCGCCCCAGGAGGTCGAGGAAGTAGCGCTGCCAGCTGTAGAAACCGAAGATCATGAAGCTCATCGAGACGAGCGACGCCAGCATCACGGGCCGCAGGATCGGACTGTTCAGTCCGTAGCGCAGGCCTTCGACGAACACGCGCCGCAGCTCGGGCCCCACGCGCCGCAGCTCGAGTGCCCGCGGCGTGAAACCGAGCTCCGGCATGCGAAACCACGCGAGCAGGAACAGCGGCACGACGAGGGCAGCCCGCACCAGGTACGGGACGTAGAGCCTGATGTCGCCCAGCAGCCCCCCGCCGATCGTCCCGACCAGCATCGCGGCCCCGAAGTACATCTGGCCGCGGGCGAACACGGGCTCCAGCGGCTCCGCGTAGCCGGTGGCCTTGAGGGCGTCCACCAGCCAGGCGTCCACGGCACCCGTGTAGAACGTGTATCCCAGCCCGAGCAGCAGCGAGATCCACAGGAACCCCCCGAACCCCCACCCTCGCCAGGCGCAGGCGACGTACAACAGCGTCGTGGCGAACAGGGTGACGAGACACAACAGCAGCGACACGCGCCGTCCCACGGTGTCCGCCACCACGCCGGTGGGAATCTCGAACACCATCGAGCCGAACGTGAACGCGGCGTTGGTCAAGAGCACCTGCTGGATGTCGAGCCCGGCGCCCATCTTGAACAGCGTGTCGATCCCCCAGATGAGCGACATCGCCAGGTTGAACAGCCCCGTGATGGCGAAATAAGTACGGATGATCCGGGGGCTCACGCGGCCACGACCGCCGTGTCGCGCCAGGACTTGAGCGCCGTCGCGGTGAGGATGACGATGCCCCCGAGCGCGGCCAGCGGGCCGGGGGTTTCACCGTGCGCGAGCCACGCCCACACGGGACTCAGCACCGGCTCGACCAGCAAGAACAGCGAGGCCTCGAGCGCGGGCACCCGGGCGATCGCGCGCGACAGGAACACGTACGCGAGGCCGAGCTGGAACACGCCGAGGTAGATCACGATCACCCAGTCGACGGCGCGCCCCGCCGCGAACGGGAGCGCGCCCGGCACGCAGACCAGAAAGACGATCAGGTTGCCGCACGCGGCGGCGGCGGCGATCGGGCCGTGGCCCGCGCCCCCCTGGCGGGCGAGCCAGCGGTAGCCCGTGACCGTGAACGCCCACGCCACGGCGCTCCCAGCCGCGAGCACGTTGCCGACAACGGGGTCCGGCGCCGTGGCGAAGTGTCGCTGTCCGCCCACGAACAGCAGGGTCAGGCCCACCGTCAGCACGCTCATGAACGCCAGGTCCGCCGCCTGCACACGCTCCTTCAGGAGCCATGGCGCCAGGGCCACCACGAACAGCGGGTTCGTCGCCTGGAGGAATACCGTATTTGCGGCCGTCGTCAGCTTGTTCGCGAACACGAACAGGACGCCCGCGGCCGCGTAGCCGACGCCGACCAGCCCCACGCGCCAGCTCCACCGGTGGCGCGACTCGGGAATCAGCACGAGGATCGCCAGCATCGCCACCAGCGCGCGGATCGCGGCGATCTGCGAGGGGCCGAAGGCGCACCACTTGATGGCGGCGCCCGCCGTCGAGAAGCACAGCGCCGCGAGCACGAGCTGCAGGCGCGCCGTCACGGCAGGGTGCTGTGCAGCCAGTCACGCGCGACGGTCGCGATGTCCCGATGCTCGACGTCGGCGAGCGCGTTGAGCCGTCGCATCTCGGCATCCGAAATCCGGCCCGCGAGCTGGTCGAGGGCTGCGGCCAGCCCCTCGTGCCGCGCGAGCGTCGCCTGGCGAATCACCGGCGCGGCTTCGTAGGGGGGGAAGTAGTGGCGGTCGTCCTCCAGCACCACGAGGTCGAGCGCTTGAATCTGGCCATCGGTCGAGTTCCCGGCGATCACATCGACCTTGCCCTGCGCGAGCGCACGATACGTGAGACCCAGGTCCATCGCGAGCGGCGGGGACGCGAACCGCAGGCCGTACAGGGCCGCGAGCCCCCGGAAGCCGTCGGCCCGCTCGAGGAACTCGTAGCCGAATCCCGCCTTCCAGCGGGGTGCCACGCGCGCCAGGTCGGAAATGCGGGTGAGGCCGTAGCGTGTGGCGTCGCGGCGCCGCACGGTGATCGCGAACGTGTTGTTGAAGCCGAACGGCTTGCCCCACACGAGCCCGAAGCGCTGCGCGTAGTCGCTCGCCACCACGCGAGCGACGCTGTCGCGATCGGCCACCGGGGCGTGCTTGAGGACCGCGGTGTACGCGGTCCCGGTGTACTCCACGTAGAGATCGATCTGGCCCGCCGTAATCGCCTCATGGCAGACGAACGTGCCTCCGAGATGGAAGCGGCGCGCCACCGGGAGGCCGGTGCGGCGCTCGATCTGCTGCGCCACGATCTCGCCCAGCAGGTCCGACTCGGTGAAGTTCTTGGAACCCACCACGATCCGGTCGCGCGGGGCGCATCCGGTGAGCAGCAGCGCAAGCAAGGCGAGGCACCGGGGCACGCGCTGAGCCCCCCTTCTCCCGAAGGGAGAGGGGGACGGGGGGTGAGGACTCATTTCCCCCGCCAGGCGAACCGCCGCTCCGCGAGGCCGAACAGCGCGTCCGCCGCGAGCGCCATGAGGGCCGCCGGCAGAGCACCGGCCAGGATCAGGGTGTCGTCCACCACCGCCACACCCCGGAAGATGTACACGCCGAGTCCGCCGGCGCCGATGGCGGCCGCGATCGTCGCCGTCCCGACGCTCACCACGGTGGCGACGCGTACGCCCGCCAGGATCACGCCCAAGCCGAGTGGCAGCTCGACCTGGGTGAGGAGCTGCCAGTCGGTCATGCCCATGCCACGCCCGGCCTCACGCACCGCCGGATCCACGCCGGCGATGCCCGTATACGTGTTCCGGACGATCGGGAGCAGCGCGTAGACGACCAGGGCGACGATCGCCGTCGTCGCCCCGATCCCGCCGATGAACGGAAGCGGGATGAGAAACCCGAACAGGGCCAGGCTGGGAATGGTCTGGAACACGTTGGCAAGCCCCAAGATCGGTCCGCGCCAGGCGGGCCGCCGCGTGAGCAAGACGCCGCCCGGTACCCCCACCACGACGGCGATGGCGGTCGAGGTCACGACCAGCGACAGATGTTGTCCCAGGAGTCCCAGGACTTCCCCGGAGTTGCGGGCGTAGAAATCCCAGAGACTCATGCCGCCGCCATGAATGCCCTGCATTCCGGGTGCTCGCTCGCTCGGAATTCCTCGGCCGTGCCGAGGAACACGAGCTTCCCCAGGTGCATGAGCCCGATGCGCGTCGCGAGCATCAGCCCTTCGCGCACGTCGTGCGTGACGAAGACCATCGCCTGGCCGAGGCGCTGCTGCAGCGCCTGGAACTCGCGCTGCAGCTCCACACGCGTGATCGGGTCCAGGGCGCCGAACGGCTCGTCCAGCAGCAGCAGCGGCGGGTCCGCCGCGAGGGCGCGTGCCACACCCACCCGCTGGCGTTGGCCGCCCGAGAGCTGATGCGGATGGCGCAGAAGGAAGGTATCGGGGTCCAGGCCCACGATCGCCAGCAGCTCGCGCACCCGCGCCGCGATGCGCGGTGGCTCCCACCCCTCGAGCCGCGGCACGAGCCCCACGTTCCGCGCCACGGTGAAGTGCGGGAACAACCCCACCTCCTGGATGACGTACCCGATGCGGCGTCGCAAACGTGTCGCGGGCAGATCGCGGGCGCGCGCTCCCGCGATTCGCACCTCACCGGCGGTCGGCTCGAGCAGCCGATTGATCAGCTTCAAGGTCGTGGTCTTGCCGGAGCCGCTGCGGCCCAGCAGTACCAGCGTCTCCCCCGCGCCCACGGTGAACGAGACGTCCTCGACAAGGAGGCGTCCGCTTTCCCCTTTCCCCTTTTCCGGCAGCTCATAGCCGAGCCCTTGGACCTCGAGGGGCCTCGTCACGCGGGAGAGACGAGCGCCATGAGGAACCGCCGGTCGTCGCCCGCAGCCTGCCAGCGCACGGCGAGCCCCGCGTCCGAGAGAATCCGCAGGAAGGTCTCGGCGGCATACTTGTACGAGTGATTCATGTCGAGCCGCTCTCCCCGGGCCAGCCGCAAGGCTTCGCCGCCGAGCAAGGCCTCCACGTCCCGGCCGGCCCGGAAGTGCTTCGGGATCAGATGCAGCCCGGGGAGACGCGGATCGTCGGCCGCTTCGAACAGCAGCTGG
The DNA here is from genome assembly GCA_003220855.1 of Gemmatimonadota bacterium. GTDB lineage: Bacteria > Gemmatimonadota > Gemmatimonadetes > Gemmatimonadales > GWC2-71-9 > AG41. The sequence goes on along the minus strand of QHTP01000163.1, from coordinate 6,925 downwards.
CCGTCGGTGTCACGGATGCCAACCGCGTTGAGCGGCGCCCAGGCGAACCGACGGTTCAAGGGATTGTCATAGCCGGCGACCGTCGCGTCACCGGCGTAGACCTCGCCGTCCACCAGGAGTGCGTCGCCCGCCCGCAGCAGTCGCGCCAGTTCCCGCGCCTCGGCGATGGGATCAAACGCGCCGAGCGTGTTCCCGATGAGCAGCACGAGCCGGGGCGGCGCTTCGGGCTCCGCCGCGAGCGCCTGCAACTGGGTCGGATTCGTGAAGTCCGCCTTGATCCCCTGCGCCGGGAACCCCGCGGCGAGGGCTCCGGCGCACGCCATTTCCAGCAGCGCCTGGCTCGTGTCCACGGGCACGTACGACACGCGCGCGCCGCGCTCCCGCAGTGCCTCGAGCAGCAACAGGTCCTTGTCGCCCTGGCCCGCGCCGAGGCTCACGACCTCGAGCGGGGCGACCGGAAACAGGCGCGCGAGCTCCGCGCCCGAACGCGCGATCAACGAGCGCGAGCGCACGAAGTTGCGATACGCGCCGTTCGAGCACAGGGCCAGCCAGGCGCGCACCGACAGGGGGAACCAGTAAAAGAACTTCTCCGGCAGCCGCCTCGCATGAAACGCGGAAACGAATTCGTCCGCGAGAGCGTTCTCTGTAAGGAGTGTGTGAATCGAGATCATGGAGCGTTGAGAATTACCGGTTGACGGGTGTGACGGCAACCCGTAGGATTCATTGACTAGCCGTTTTCCTGGCCTTTCTAATCTGGAGGAAGCGATGCAGATCGTCGAAACGCAGGAACTCGTGCCCAGCTGTCATCGTCCCGAGATCGTCGAGACGGCGGAGCTGGTACCCACCTGCCACTCCTGAGGGAGCGGCTCTGATGCGCCCGGGGGCCCGGCTTGACGTCGGGCCCCCTCCGCGTTTGTGGACCTCCGAGCCGCGCCTCGGCTTCGGAGGCTGGGCCGTAGGGGGGACGTCCTGGGGCGCCGCCACCGACGAGCGCGACCGGTTCGCCGCTGTGACGCGGGCCGTCGAGCGCGGCGTCACGTTTTTCGATACCGCCCCGACATACGGCGACGGCGCCTCGGAGGTCCTGCTCGGGCGGGCGCTCCGCGCGGACCGCGACCGCGTCGCCATCGCCACCAAGGTCGGACCGCGCGACGACGCTCGTGCCTCGCTCGAAGCCTCGCTGCGCCGCCTGCAAACCGACTACGTCGACCTGGTGCAGCTGCACGAAGCGATCGAGCGCTGGGAGTGGCGGCTCGACGAGCTCCACGAGCTGCAGATCGCCGGCAAGGCGCGCGCCATCGGTCTGTGCAATGCCACCCACCTCCAGCTCGCCCGCGCGCTCGAGCTCGTGCCGCTCGTCGCCTACCAGGGACCCTACAACCTGTTCGACCGCGACGTGGAGCAGCGCGAGCTGCCGCTGTGCCGCGAGCGCGGGCTCGGCTTTCTCGCGTATCGGCCGCTAGCCGCCGGCCTCCTGACGGGCAAGTACTCCGCGCCGCCACCGTTTCCCGCGGGCGACCACCGCGCCGGCATCTACTGGTTCAGGGGCCGGGAGTTCACCCGGCGTCGCGCCGCGATCGAGCGGCTCGAGCCCCTGGCCCACCGCCGCGGCACGTCGCTCGCCACCCTGGCCCTGGCGTGGGTATTGCGGCGCCCGGGGGTCTCGATCGTGCTCGCGGGGGCACGGACCGCGGCCCAGGTAGACGAGAACCTCGGGGCGGCTGACCTCGGGCTCACGCCCGACGACGTGGCCGCGGTCGACGCCATCGTGGGCGACGCGTTCCGTCCGGTGCGCGCCACCGCGCGCGCCCGCACGCTCGCCGCCGACTGGGGCGTCCGCGAGCGCCACGTCGTCGAGCACCTGGACGGCTCCAAGAGCTACGAAGCGATCGCGGCCGAGTGGACGGACCGCGGGGGGCCGCCGATGATCGCGGCGCAGGTCAAGGTCTTGTGTGACCAACTCGCCGAGCAGGGGTTAGTAGAATAGTGGGGAGTCTGGCATGTCGAATGCGGAATTGATGGTCGGGGCGTTCTATAATCCTCACCTGGGAGCGGAGCTGGCCCGGGCCGAGGGGATCGACCATCTGGCGATGGCGGATCCGCCGGCGGCGACGGACCCCTGGTGGCCGGCGATCCGCGCGCGCTACACGCTGCTGCTCCACGACTACCTGGGCCAGTTGTCCGAGCCGCTCGACGAGCGGTCGATCGCGCGGGCGCGGGCGCTGGCCGAGCTCTATGGCACCCCGTGGGTGGCGGAGCACTTCCAGTGCCTCCACACCGCGGACGGCGCATACAATCTCAACTATGTCTTCCCGCCGCTCTACACCGAAGAGTTCCTCGACCGCTTCGTGCGCAACGCGACCGCGCTCCAGGCTCGATTGGACCAGCCGCTCGTGATGGAGAACATTCCCGGCTTCTTCGACGTGGCGGCGAGCCAGTGGCCGGAGCCGCTCTGGCTGCGGCGCTTCTTCGAGGCGACCGAGGCGGGGTTCCTGCTCGACCTGCCACACGTCTGGCTCGAGGCCCACTATCACGACCGCAAACCGGAGGCGTGGCTCGCCGAATTCCCGCTCGAGCACGTGGTGGAGCTGCACGTCGCCGGCGTCCGAGACGACCGTGACCTGGGCGGCCCGTGGATCGCGCCGGCGGAGCCGTCGGACGACATGCTCGCGTTCGCGGCGTATGCACTGAGGCGCTGCCCGCGGGCCAAGGCAGTCACGTTCGATGCGTTTTCGCCGTCTCTCACGGCGGAAATCCTGCTGCGGAGCGTGGAGCGGATTCGGGAGGCGCTGTGAGGATCATCGCGGTGGCGCTGCTCGCGCTCGTGCCGACGGACACGGTGATTCCCGCGGGCACCCACATCCCGATCCGCTTCGTGCAGCGCGTCACCAGCGGCAAGGACACCGTGGGCACGCCGGTGCTGGTGCAGACCATGGGTGCCGTGGTGCGCGATTCCTGCGTGATCGTGCCACCCTACCTCCGGGCGAAGGGGCATGTGGTCGTCTCGAAGGGCGGCGGCCGATTCGGCCGGCACGGCCTGCTCGGTCTGCGGTTCGACTCTCTCGAGGTCCGCTCGGGCCGTTGGGCGGCGATCTCCGGCCTGCTCGACACGCTGGAGTACGCCCAGCCGGGAGCGCTCACCGACTCCGGTCTCGTTTCGAGCGGGAAGACGTCGGTCGGCGGCGTCGGCAAGAAGCTCGTGCCGGCCGGGGTAGCGGCTGCGGTAGACATAGCCGCCGTGCCGGTGGCGCTCTTGGGCGGCTTTTCCCTCATTCGCCGGGGACCGCCCGTGCGAATCCTCGCCGGAGAGATCGGCGGCATCCGGTTGACCGAACCGCTGGTCATCCCGGACGAAGGCCGGTGCGACCCGGCGGCCGCACACCACGAGCTGGCCGAGCTCCCGGCCCTGCCCCAGTTCGTCCCGCGCTCGGCGAACCGCGGCGGTACCGTGCTGGGCGACCCGTTCAACGTGGTGCTGCTGGGCAGCGCGACCGCGATCGATAGCGCGTTTCGGGGCGTCGGTTGGATCCGCGCCCAGAAGCCGTCGGTGCTGGCCGTCACCAAGGAGTTCACCGCCGCCATCGCCAGTCGCCCGGCGATGAGCGCTCCGGTGAGCACGCAGTACTTCGAGGGGCGACCCCAGGATCTCGCGTACGAGCTGCCCGGCCCGAATGTCCGCATTCGCCACCACATCCGGATCTGGCTGCTCGACACGCTCGCGCTCGTCTGGGTCGGGGCCGCCAACAAAGACGTGGGCGTGATCTTCAAGCCGTGGGAGCCGCAGGCCACGCACCGCATCGACGCGCACATCGATCACGAGCGCGACCGCATCGTCCGCGATCTCGAAGCAAGCGGGTGCGGTGACCTGGTGGACTACATGACCATCCCGGGGGCCGTCACCGCGGCGCGCAACGTTTCCGGCCAGAAGATCGTTTCCGACGGCCGCACGGCCGTGGTGCGGCTGCGATCGTGTGGCGCAGCGACGGTGCCGTGATCCTCACCTCGAGCGATCGGGCGTTGCAGGACGATGTGATCCGCGCGCTTGCCGATGCACCGTACCGTGCGTCCGCCGACTGGCGGCGCCGCGGGCTGGCCGATCCCGACCGCCTGGAGCGGTATGCGCGCTTCCTGGCGCGCCACTTCTATTACGAGCGTATCGTCCAGTTCTTCAAGTATTCCCGCTCGCTGGCGCGCGTCACCGCGCGGGCGCCGGAGGTGGTCCTTGAAGGGGATGGCTTCGCCGTCCTGCTCCCGAGCGTGGTGCTCGGCAGCCGGGAGACGGCCCAGGCGGTCGCCCGACTGGTCGTGGCACACGTCGCCGCGACGCGCGCCCCGATTCCGTACCTCGGCGATCTGCTCCGATACGAAGAGGCGATGATGCTGGTCGAGGCGGGCCCCCGCGTGTGGCGAGAGACCGCGAAAGGGGAAGGGGGAAACGGAAAAGGTGAGCCCCCGCAGACGGTGGAGGGAACGGTGCTCCTGGATCTGCAATACGATCTTCCAGCGGTGCTACCCCAGCTGCTCCAGCCTTGGACGGAGCTGCCGCGCGCACCCGAGGTGCCCACGCAGCTGCTCGTCGCACGATCACCGCACGGGCGCGTGGCCGTGGCGCGAAGCGACGCCGGCATAGCCGCCGTGGTACAGCTCGCCGACGGGAAGCGGACGCTCGAGCAGCTCGCCGCGGGGGCCGGGCTCCCCGTGGGGCAGCTCGAGGCGACGTTGCAGGGCCTCGTGGAGCTCGGCGCTGTGCGATTCTCGACCGGCAGCTAGATGGAAGTCCAGATCTTCGGTATCCGCAAGAGCGCCGACACGCGCGCCGCGCTGCGCTTCTTCGCCGAGCGCCGGGTCAGGACCCACTTCGTCGATCTGAACGAGCGCGCCGCCTCGCCCGGCGAGCTGCGCCGCTTCGCCCAGAAGTTCGGAGTCCGCGCCCTGATCGACCGCGACGCCAAACGCTTCGCGGAGCTGGGCCTCGGGTCGGCGCTGTTATCGGAGGAGCGCTGGCTCGAGAAGCTGGCCCTGGAGCCGCTGCTGCTCCGCATGCCGCTGGTCCGCCACCAGCAACAGCTGAGCATGGGCCCGGCAGAGGAGACGTGGCGGGCCTGGGTCGCCGCCGGGAAACAGTCCGCGTAGCTTCCGAACAACCGCCCATCACTGGAGCCGCCTGTGACCACCAAGTACGAGAGTGCCGACCTGCTGCTCAAGCTGTACGACCTGCGCCGCGAGGCCGTCATGCGGAAGGCGCGCGCCTGGTTCCGCGAGCAGTTCGCCCCGGCGAGCGCCGAAGAGATCCTCACGGTGTATCGCGGCAAGACCAGTGCGCCCTATCGCATGGTGACGACGTATTGGAACATGGCGGCCACGCTCGTGCTGCACGGCGCCATCGACGAGCAGATGTTCGCCGACGTGAACGGCGAGCACATCATGGTATACGCGAAGCTCCGGCCGTTCCTCGGCGAGCTGCGCGCCCGGCTCAACAATCCGACCTACCTGGAGAAGCTCGAGCAAGTGATCCTGCGGCTGCCCGATGCCGAAGCCAGGCTCGCTCGCTTCCGGCGTCCCGCGCAATCCGGGAAAGCGGGCTCACGCGGGCGCCCGAGGGCCGCGTGACCGCCGCGGCCATCCCCCGCCCGGTCGCCGCCGAGTACGCCCCCTATTACGGGCGCTACATCGACAAGGTCCCCGACGGGGACCTGCTGCGGACCCTCGAGGATCAGGGCCGCGAGACGCAAGCCGTGCTCGCCGGCCTGTCCGAGGCCAAGGCGCTGCACCGCTACGCCCCCGGGACATGGAGCGTCAAGGAGGTCATCGGGCACGTGACCGACACCGAGCGCGTGTTCTCCTATCGCGCGCTGCGCTTTGCCCGCGGCGACGCGATCGCGCTCCCGGGCTTCGATGAGAACGCCTGGGTGCCCGCCGGGAGCTTCGACGCACGTTCCCTCAAGGACCTGGCCGCCGAGCTCGACGTCGTGCGGCGCGCCACCATCGCCCTGTTCCGGGGCCTCGACGCCGCCGCCCTGGCGCGCCGCGGCACCGCGAGCGACAATGCGGTCTCGGTGCGCGCGATCGCCTGGATCATCGCGGGCCACGAGCGCCACCACGTGGCCCTCCTGCACGAGCGCTACAAAGTATGATTCCGGGGCTCTTCCTGCTCCTCGCAGCGGCGGCACAGGGAGACACCGGCAGCTTCGTTATCAGGAACTTCCGATTCGCGAGCGGGGAGACGCTGCCCGAGCTGCGGCTCCATTATCGCACCCTGGGGCACGCCCGGCGCGACGCCGTGCTGATCCTGCACGGCACCGGCGGGTCGGGCGACCAGTTCCTGTCGCCGCTGTTCGCCGGGGAGCTGTACGGCCCCGGCCAGCCGCTCGACACCTCGAGCCACTACCTCATTCTGCCCGACAACATCGGGCACGGGCGCTCGTCCAAGCCGAGCGACGGACTGCGCTCCCGATTCCCCCACTATGCCTATGAGGACATGGTGGCCGCGCAGTACCGGCTCGTGACCGAAGGCCTGCGCGTGAATCACCTGTTGCTGGTGATGGGCACGTCGATGGGGTGCATGCACAGCTGGCTCTGGGGCGAGCGCCATCCTGAGTTCATGGACGGTCTCGTGCCGCTCGCCTGCCTACCGACCCAGATCGCGGGGCGGAACCGGATGTGGCGCAAGCTGATTATCGACGACATCACGGGTGATCCCGACTGGAAGAACGGCGACTACGCCACCCAACCCCGGGGGCTGCGCGCCGCGCTGCAGCTCCTGTTCATCGCCGGGAGCGCCCCCCTCGTGCAGCAGCGGCTCGGGCCTGCTCGCGACTCCGCCGACGCCTACATCTCCCGCTGGATCGAAACGCGCCTCGCCGAAACCGACGCCAACGACCTGCTCTACCAGGTCGCGGCCTCGCGCGACTACGACCCCAGCGGC
>QHTP01000288.1 GCA_003220855.1 Gemmatimonadota bacterium | reverse complement strand
CTCCCCGGCCGCTATCAGGTGCGGCTCACCGTCGGGGGAAGATCCGCCACGCAGACGTTCGCGCTCAAGCTCGATCCCCGGTCCAAGGTCACGCCGGCCGATTTGCTGGCGCAGTTCGCGTTCCTGAAACAGTTGCGTGACACCGTGAACGCCGTGACCAACGCGATCATCACGATCCGTAACGTGCGCGCGCAGCTCGCGGATGCCGCGGGGGGACCGCCCGAAGCGGCGGACGCGGTCAAGACGTTCATCCAGAAGCTCGACGCCATCGAGGACGGGCTGTACCAGGTGCACAGCCAGGCGGACGAAGACGGCCTGGTGTATCCGCCGGGCCCGACCGAGCGCTTGAGCTCGCTCATCTTCGCGGCGAGCACGATGGACGCGCGGCCCACGGCGCCGCTGTACGACGTGTTCCGGCTGTTCGCGCCGCAGATCCAGACGCAGCTCGTCGCGCTGGCGCAGGCGTTGAAGAGCGACTTGCCGGCGGTGAACGTGGCGCTGAGGGCACTAGGGGCCCCGGTCGTGCGACCACGCGCTGCGGAGCTTCGAGCGCCGTCGGCGGTGACGGGGCGCTGAGGGATGAAGCGTGGCCGGTTGTCGGGTACGGCGTTATCGGGAGAGGCGTTATCTGGAGAGGGTGCGGGCGAGAGCGATGACCAATCGGGCGCAGTGGGTCCGCGCGAGACGAACGTCCTCGAGCTTCGCGGCAGAGTGATACCCGAGCCCCTCGACGAGCTCGAGCACTCCTTCGATCTCGTCCAGTGAACCCTTCGCGATCTCGAGATAGCGTCGGAATTGACGGACGCTCGACTGGGCTGCTCCCTCCGCGATGTTCAGCGCGACACTATAGGCAGCGCGCCGCCACTGGGCTCCCAGCGCAAAGACCTCGTCGCGGGGAAGGGCCCGGACGAGGTCACGCGACAAGATCGCGAGGCGCTTGGCCTCCTGCCAAGCCTTCAGTCGTCGGAAGTCACCCACGCGTACAATCTCGGGCCTGCACCTCGCCGGAAGGTCATCGCTTTCGCGCCGCTCGGCTCATTTCGCCGCGCGCGAACCGGCAACGCATCATCCGACAACGCCGTATCCGACCACGCCTGATCCCGAGGACGCATCATCGACAACCGGCAACGCCACGCGCTTGATCGCCGTCATGGGCACCTGCCCACGAGCCATCCTCCAGTGAACCCCGCCCGACACAGCCCCCGCACGATGTACGGATTGGTGCGCATCACGCGCCACACCAGCCCGGTGCGATAGTTCTCGATCATCGCGATGATCGGCCCCTGGTCGATCCCCAAGTAATCGACGTCGAACCAGCCGGCCGCGCTGCCCTGGGTGAACGTGGGATTGAAGGCGTCGCGAAAGCCGTAGGTGGAGAACAGGCTGGCGCCGTAGGTCTGGCGCATCGCCCACAGGGCGGGGATGGCGATCTCGGGCGCGAATGGGATCGAGCCGCCCGCGGCGGTGGGGGCGAGGGTGCCGTCGTCCGGCGTCTCGGTGAACGACGCGCCGCGCGCCCAGTAGCTGTGGAACTGGCGCTGGCGCCCGCCGAGCGTGAGCGTCACGTCGCCCGGTCCATCCGAGGCGGTGAGCCCCCAGATACGACTGCTGTAGCCGGTCCAGCCGCCGGGGTTCGCCGCGGCGTACGACCGCTGCGCGTAGGTGGCGCGGCGCGAGTTCTCGAAGTAATCAATCCCATGGGTTCGCATGTAAGGATCTTGGATCGCCCGGAAATCGATCCACACGTGCGAGTATTGGTGTCCGAACAGCGGGGCGAAGCCGACGTAGGTCTGGCTGTAGAACGTGCCCCACTGATAGGCCGAGGTCCAGCCGGACCACGCAGCCGTATCGACCGCGTGCGACGGCGAGCCCAGCGCCAGGATATAGAGGATCATCGCCTCGTTGTAGCCGCGCCAGTCGTAGCCGAGGAAGCCGCTTTCGGGGTGCCATCCCAGCGCGACGAGCGGCGGCCGGGGCGCGGCCCACTGCCAATCCGTACGACGGTAGATGGAGTCCGCGAGCCGACGGATCGAGGCCTCGCCCGAATCGCTGGTGTTGTCGAAGTACGACTGGCAGAACAGCACGCCCGCGAGCAGCAGGGCCGTGTCGATGGTCGAGAGCTCGACCGTCTGGTACCGCTTTCCCGTGCTCATGTCGAGAAAGTGATAGAAGAACCCGTGATAGCCGGTGGCGCCGCTGGCGGTCGAATCCTCGGTGGCGGTCCAGAAGAAGCGCAGCGTCGTAAGCGTCCTGGCCGCCGCTTGGGCACGGGTGATGTAGCCGCGCTCCGCGCCGATCGGGTAGGCGGTGAGGGCGAAGCCCACGGCGGCGATGCTCGAGAACGACGGGGTGGGGGACCGGTCGGGCGTGAGCCCGTTGGTGTTATTGGTCAGGTCCCAGAAGTAGTGGAACGTGCGTTGCTCGAGGGTGTCGAGGAACGCGGCGGCTGCGCCCGAGTCGGGGGGCGGCGGGCCCTCGGCGTGATTGGTGCCGCAGGCCGCGAGAGCCGTCGCGACGAGCGCGGCGGCGACTTTCATGCGACGTGTCATGCCGGGAGAATATCGCTGCGGTCCCCTGGGTGGGGCCACCGGTGCGTTGCACCGATGGCCCCGTGGGAGAATGCTAGAAGTTGTATTCCATCCCTAGCTGGGCGCGACGCGGGTCGCTCACCACGCAGGTGGAGTGTCCCTGCGTCGGCGAGTTGAACCCGGTATCGAAGCAGCCCAGGTTCTGGAAGTTGAACACGTTGAAGAGGTCGACGGTCACACCCAGCTGGGTCCCCGAGAATTCCGGGAAGTCCTTCCGCAGCTTGAGGTCGATCCGGCGATAGGCCCAAGCGCCAGGGATGATGTCGCTCGACCTGGGGGGCGTGAACCCGCCATTGATGTACGTCGCAGGCCCGCAGAACCGCGCCGGGCAGCCGACATCGAGCACTGCGCCACTCGACAGCGTGAGCAGGCCGCTCAATTGAATCCCCCACAGGTAGGGCACGTCCATCGTCCAGTTGCCGACGATGCGTTGGCGCTCGTCGTTGCCACCGTTATCGGCGTGCTTCGGGATCCCTATAGCGTTGGGATAGGAGAACGGTCCCGACCCGCTCAAGTCGTTGAGATTGTCCGAGCCGGCGATCGACCGCTTGGCATAGGTGTATATTATGCCCCCTCCCCATCCCATCCCGTTGGCGGCGCGCCTGTAGGGGCGGTCGAACTGGAGCGACACGGCGTCGTACCAGGTCTTCCCGTCCTCGGTCGAGTAGATGATGT